>CAYWOF010000144.1:0-8125 GCA_964459825.1 uncultured Phycisphaeraceae bacterium
AACGGCCGTCGGTCGGGATCCCCTCGGCGTCCAGGGCCGCCGCCACCAGGTCGCCATTGGGGAGCGTCGCGAGGCAGTGTACGGCAGGGTTCCCGCCGCTGTAGCTCATTCCCGAGCCGAGGGATTCCCACCACAGGCCATTCCATCGCGCAATGCAGTAGTTCCCGACTCCCGCGCCGGCGGCGCTGAATGCTCCTCCCGCGACCAGATTGCCGTTGGGGAGCGACTTGAGGGCGTAGACGGGGCCGTTCATCCCGAGCCCGAATGGTCCCCAGACCGAGAAGACCCAGCTCGCGAGGTACTTGGCCCCGACGCCTCCGGTGGTCGTGAATGTGCCGCCCGCAATCAACGTCCCGTCCGACAGCGTCGTGAGAGCGCGGACGTTCTCGAGGGAGCTGACTCCCAGTCCGTAGCCGATGGGACCCCAGTTCGCGCCGTTCCAGTTAGCGATGTGGTAAGCAACCAACCCGCCAGCCTCGTAGAAGCCGCCTCCTGCGATCAGTTCGCCGGTTGGGAGCGTCGTGAGGGCGGAGACACCGCTGTTCACGCCGGAGCCAAGGGGAGACCAGTTGGTGCCGTTCCAGCTCGCGACGTGCTTGGCCGGGCCGTTCCCGGCGCTGGTGAACGCGCCCCCGGCGACCAGATCGCCGTTGGAAAGGACAGTGAGAGCCGAGACGAAGCTGTCCATCCCCGATCCGAGGGAAGACCAGGCCGCGCCGTTCCAGCGCGCGATGCGCAAGGCCGCGACCCCGTCCACGCCGTAGGAATTCCCACCCGCCCTGGTGAGCTCACCGCCTGCGAACAGATCGCCATTGGGCAATGTCGTCAGGGCGTGAACCCTCGCGTTCACCCCCCAGGAGATCGGAGCCCAGGCCGTGCCGTTCCAACGCTGGACATGGCCCGAGGAATCGCTCCCCGCGACTAGATCACCATTGGAGAGGACGGCGAGGGCCCGCACCGTACTCAGCCCCGATGAGAATGGAGCCCAGACGGTCCCGTTCCAACGCGCGATGCGGTTGGCCGCGACACCGCCGGCGGTGGTGAACTCGCCCCCCGCGACCAGATCGCCATTGGGGAGCGTGGTGAGGCAACGCACTGGGATGTCCGCATTGCTGTAGCCGATGCCCGAGCCGAGGGCGGACCACACGGAACCATTCCAGCGTGCGATGTAGTTGACCAGGCCACCCCCGGCGTAGAAGAACCTCCCCCCCGCGACCACGTCGCCGCTAGAGAGTGTTGTCAGGGCGTGGACGAAGTTGTTCGTCCCTGCGCCGAGCGGAGACCAGGCCGCGCCGTTCCACCGCGCGATGAACTGCGCGGCCACGCCGCCGGCATTGGTGAACTTGCCTCCCGCGACGAGGTGGCCACCGGGGAGTTTCGTGAGGGCGAAGACGTATCCGTTCATGCCTCCGAGGGACGACCAGGCCGTGCCGTTCCAGCGCGCGATGTAGGAGGTGACCGGGACCCCACCGGCGTAGACAAACTCGCCCCCCGCGACGAGTTGGCCATTGGAAAGGGTCGTCAGGGCCCGGACGGTTCCGTTTGTGCCCGATCCGAGGGGAGACCAGGCCGTGCCGTTCCAGAACGCGATGTTCGAGGCCAGCGTGGTCCCGGCGACGGTGAACGACCCGCCGACGACCAGGCCCGCGGGCTGCGGTCCCGCGCCGTCGGGGTCCCACGAGGTCGTGGCGTACACGGGCCCATCCAGGCCGGGGATTCCGTCGCCCGGCAGCCACGCGGGGTCGCACTGGGCGCGGGCTCCGGCGCAGGGGAGCAGCACGGCCAGCAGCAGGCACAGCCAGCGCAGGGCAGCGACCGCCGCGCCCCGCCCGCTGGTATCGGCCTGGGGCGACTCCGACCCCGCCGATTCCAAGCCCCCCGAGCCCAGAGCGACGATCACGATGGAGGGGCGAGGTGGCATGAGCGTACTCCCTCGACCGCCGGTGGCCCGTTGTACCCTCCGATCGGAGGCGCCAATGGCGTCGTTCTGGCCCGGGCGCGCGGTGCGCCTGTAGAGTGGCCAATCTACCAGATGGTCTGCTGTTCGCAAGGGTTCTTCCGGGCCAGTTGATTGTTCGCACGGCGAGCCGCCGCGCTCTTTCGCACCTCTATCCACACCCCACCGCCAGCGCCGTCTGGTACGCCACGATGTCCAGCACGTTGAGCGCCCCATCGCCGTTGAAGTCGGCGCGCGGGTCGCCCAGCGCGAACGCCGTCTGGAACGCGACCACGTCCAGGACGTTGAGCACGCCATCATCGTTGAAGTCCGCCGCGCATAGATCGACGTAGACGCCCGGGTGCCGCTGGACCGTCGCGGTCCCCGAGTCCTCGAAGGCCACCAGCACCAGCTCGTGGAGCCCGTGGGTGAGCCCGTCGAGCGTGCGCCGCCACTCGAAGCGGTCGTGCGCCACCCCCATGTTCGCGGGGCCGGCCAGCGCCAGCGGGTCCGCGCCCGCGGGCGGGTCCCACAGCACGTGCACGCGGCGGGCCGTGCGGTCGAGGAACCCGATGCGGAACGGGTGGCTGGCGCTCGCGATCGGCTCGGAGGAGTTGAGCCACGCGATCGCCGGTCCGGTCCGGTCCACGTAGATCACCTCGCGCGCCTCGGTCATGATCACGGGGTGCCCGGGCTCGGCGTGGCGCTGGACCAGCACGGAGAGGTAGTGGTACCCCTCGGCCAGCGCCGCCCCATCGATCGTCTGGCGGTAGAGGCCCTCGCCGCCGGGCGGGTTGGCGGGGTAGAGCGGCTGGTGGAGCGTGAGGAACGACTCGTAGCCGGGGGCCACGGGGTCGGCCGGGCCGCGATCGACGATGCCGTTGCCGTTGCGGTCCACGAACCCCTGGTCGATGCGGAAGAGGGCGTCCACATCGGTCGCGGGGTCGAGGGGGTCGGCCCGCGCGGTGCGGACCTCGAGGTCGAACGTGGCGCTAATGACGATCGGCACGGCGGCCGCGCGGCGCCGGTGGGCGGGCACCGGCACGGGATCGGGCGGGATCGCTCCGCTCGCGCCGAGGATGGCGATCGAGGCGGCGGGCGCGGCGGGCCCGTAGGCCACGTAGCCCCGACCGTGCTCGCCCGCGCTGCTGCGGTTGTTCGGGATCGTGAGCAGCACCCGCCGGTCGGGCGCGACGATGAGCAGCTCCGGCACGACGCCCGCCGGGTCCACCACCGGGTCCGCGGCGTTGCCGGTCAGCTCGTGCAGGCGAGTGCCGGGCGCGAACGAGGTCAGGATGTTGCGCGCCTGCACGCCCGCGTCGTAGCGATCGCTCACCCCCACCAGCAGGGTCGCCCCCGGCCCGGCGCCCGGCACGCTCGCGCGGCGCTCGGCGATCAGCACATCGTCGAGCGAGGGGTTGACCGGATCGGTCCCGTTGACGACGGCGAACCCCGGGGCGGTGCGCGCGTGCCCGGAGCGGATCGCGGCCAGGCGCGCGATGGTCGGGTCGGCCTGGCCCGTCGCGGGGTTGACTCCGAGGGCCCCCGGCACACCCTCGCGCGGCCAGAAGCCGCCAGGGCGCGTCACCCCGCGCGCGTTGTGGTACACCACGACCTGGCCCGGGCGCGCCAGCAGGTACGCGTGCTGCGGGAGCGCCTGCTGGCGGGCGCTGGGGACCGGCGGGGGCGCGCCGCCCGTGCCCGTCGAGCCGTTGTCGTGGCTCAGGACGTGGGCCACGCCGAGCGACCCGTTGTTCTGGCCATCGTCGGCCAGGTCGAGGTGCGCGCCGAGCGCATCGGACCATCGCCCCGGCCCGCCGGCGCCGGCGAGCGCGCGCAGCGCGCCCGCGCCGTTGAGGTCCAGCGCGTCGCGGTTGCCGAACGCGTCCTTGCGCACCGAGGTGCCCCAGATGTAGGCGTTGCCGTCCACCGTCTCGGAGAACGAGAGCGGGGTGACGGCCTCGCCCCACGGCGTGACGCGGCGCCGGTGCACGACCGAGTCCCACGGCCCGTCCCAGTACCACGAGGGCGCGTGCTTGGCCGCGTCGAGCCGAAATCCGTCGGCGCCGAGCGACTCGAGCATCCACTGGGTCCAGCGGGTGAGGAGCGCCGAGGCGATCTCGGGGACGGCATCGCCCGCCATCGGGTCGAGCGAGTTGAACGGGTGGATCACCGCCTGCGAGGGCTGGGGGTTGCGCGCGGTGCCGGGGTTGTGCACGACCGTCGCGGGGAGTTCCTGGTCCGGGTAGAGGCGGGCGTTGGCCGCGTCGGGCCGGTTGCGCACCGTGCCCGGGGGCAGGTTCTGGGCGTTCCCGGGTGCCACGGGGTGGCGGATGAACTGGTTGCCCGACTCGTGCGCGAGGTCGATGAGGCCGAGCAGGTCGCCGCGCAGGAGGTCGTAGTTCGGCCCGCCGGGGTTGGTGGACTGCAGGTATCCCTGCGCGTTGCCCGCGTGGAAGTCGCCCCAGGGGCTGGTCGGGGTCTTGTCGATGGGAGGCGAGCCCGGCGCCATCCAGAACCCGGGGTAGCCGCCTGCGGCCTGGAAGGCGGCGCTCCCCTGGCGGTTCGAGTTGTGGTTGAGCACGGCGTCGATGTAGACGAGCGTGTCGGCCGCGTGAAGCTCGGCGATCGCCGCGCGCAGCCCGGCCTCGGTGCCGTAGAGGGTCGGCGCGCCCGGGCGCCCCAGGTCGAACCGGTCGAAGACGTCGTAGCCCGGGCTCCCCGGCGTCCAGGTCTTCGAGGGCGGCGGCAGCCACACGCCCCCGTAGCCGGCCAGGAACAGGTCCGGCACGCGGTGCTCGATGTCGGCCCAGGGGATCTCGAACCACTGCAGGATCGGCGGCGGATCGCCGGCCCCGCGCGCGAGGCTCGCCGCCAGCGCGATCACTCCCGTCCCGGCCGCCGCGAGCGCGCTCCGCACCGCTCCTCCTCCGTGGCCCCGCTCAGTCGATGGTCTGGACCATGCGGCTGCGCAGGGGGTCCACCAGGTTGATGCTCTGGGGGTTGGTGTTGGTGTTGGGGTCGAAGAACGTCTTGTGCACATCGTCCTTGATGAACCCCGCGTGCCCATCGGTGAACACGAAGGACCCGCCGGCCTTGCCGTGGTTGTCGATGGGGGCGTACCGGCCGGGGGTGGTGCCGGCGTAGGCCGCGTTGGCCGCGTTGCCACCGCCCGCGCCGTACCACGCGTTGGTGGAGAGGTCGGGCCCGTTGGTCTCGTCCCCCCAGATCGGCGCCGGGTTGATGACCTTGAGCTCGTCGGTCTTCAGCCCGGCGATGTACAGGTAGCTGATGTTGTAGGTGACGACCTCCTGCTCGCTCCCCGGGGCCTCCGGGCGCTTGCGCTTGGTCAGGTTCGACCCCATGTTCTGGTTCGCCGTCGGCGCGTAGGGCAGGCCGTAGTAGAGGTCCTCGCGGTCCGCGGGGCACACCAGCACGCCGAGGCCGTCCAGGTACCCGCGCATCAGCGGCGTGCGGTTGCCGTTGCTGTAGGCGGCCAGGTCGGGGTTGGCGTTGGCCCGGAACCCGAGGTCCACGCCATCGCCCAGCTGGTAGAGCGAGAAGAGCCCCGCCACCCCGCCGTAGATGTACTGCTTGTCGAGATACTGCGGGTTGGCCGGCGGCGGCGTGGGCACGATGGGGTACCAGCTCCGGTGGTCGTTGGCATAGAGCGTCATCGCCAGGCCCATCTGCCGGCAGTTCGACAGGCAGCGCGCCAGGTGCCCCGCGGACCGCGCCGCCCCCAGGGCCGGGAGCAGAATCCCGATGAGGAGCGCGATGATCGCGATGACCACCAGAAGCTCGATGAGCGTGAAGCCGCCCCCCAACCCCCGACGCGACCACCTCGCGTTCATCGCCCGGCCTCCGATCGCAGCCCACCCCCGCGCGTGGCCACGAAGCCGGTCCACCGTACTCCTCGGGCGGGGGTGGGTCAATGGGCGCGCGGACCGGCGCCCGCCACGGGCCCGCCGATCGGGACTCAGCGGCGTCTAGCGATCGCCACAAGATGATGCAGCGTATCCACTTACATTCATTTGTCCGTCCCGGCACTGGCCGTGCCGTTGAGCCCCGTTATACTGCTGCGCGCGGGTCTGAGAGGAGGCCCGCGTGCCCGTCCGCGTGGCAGTGCCGGTGGCGTTGCGGGGACCCTTGGACCGGGTCTTCGGCGCTCCCACCGCCCGGGGGCGGGCGGCCGATCGAGGGATCCGCAATCACCTGAGGATCGAGGGCGCGCCCCGAGCGCCCCGAGGAGGGAAGAGCCCATGACCCGTCGCATGACCCTTGTCGTCGGCGCCCTTGCCGGCGCGCCCGCCCTGGCCCAGCCGATCGTGGATGGCGTCCTCGACGCCGGCCAGTACGGCAACATCCTGTGGGTCCAGACGCAGCCCACCGGCTTTGGCAACAACGCCCCCGCCGGGCCCGCCAACCCCGGCGCCGTGACGACCGGCGTCGAGTTCCGCGTGCCTCTCTCGTCGATCGGCTCGCCGGGTGGGGCCTTCCGCCTCGCGGGCTGGGTCAACGCGCCCGACCGCACGTTCCTCTCCAACCAGGTCATCGGGGGGCTGCCCAACTTGGGCAACCTGGGCGGCCCCAACTCGCTCGACTTCAACTCCATCGCCGGCACGCAGTGGATCACGGTCAGCCCCGCGTCGGGCGGGGCGCCCGTCGTGGACGGCACCCTCGACGCCGCCATCTACGGCGCCGCCCAGTTCCTGCAGAACAACTACACCGGCTTCGGCAACGCCACGCACGGCACCGTCGCCGGCGGGAGCGGGTCCGAGATCGACGCGGTCTACGCCGTGGTCAACGGCGGGAGCCTGTACCTCTTCATCGCCGGCAACCTGGAGGCCAACAACAACGGCCTCGACCTGTTCTTCGACACCGAGGCCGGCGGGCAGGGCTCGCTCAGCCCCACCAACCCCACCTCCCAGCCCAACAACGGCCTCAACAACATGGCGGGCCTCACCTTCGACGGCGGCTTCGAGGCCGACTACTACCTGACCATCAGCGGGTCGGATCCCGGCGGCGGGTTCCGCACCGAGGCGTACCTGTCGGCGTTCGCCGCCCTCCAGTCGTGGTTCCTGGGCACCGGCGCCTACGCCAGCGCCGGCGGCGCGCTGACCGGCGGCACGCCGGGCGCCCCGGCCGTGGACGCCACCATCGACAACTCCAACACCATCGGCGTCGCGGGCACGCCGGGCAACATCCCGTCGCAGTCCATCGCCAACGGCTCGGAGATCGACGGCATCTACGGGCGCATCATCGGCGACCGCCTCTACGTGCTGGTCACCGGCAACCTGGAGACCAGCTGGAACAAGCTCGACCTGTTCTTCGACGTCGCGCCCGGCGGGCAGAACCCGCTGCGCGAGGACAACGTCGATGTCGACTTCGGCGCGCTCGGACGGATGGGGCCGGGGCTGGTCGGCAACCCGCCGGTGCAGGCCCCGGGCCTGGCGTTCGACGCCGGCTTCGCGCCCGACTATTACATGAACATCACCAACGGGAATAACCCCGCGGAGGTGTACGGGAACGCCGCGGTCCTGCGCACCGACGGCCCCGTCCGCAACCCCGGCGGGTACCCGCTCGACTACGGGGCCTACGACGGCGGTCCCCGCACCAACGCCGCGGTCTATCCCACCCCCTTCGCCGGCCCGCGCATCGACCCGCAGGACGGGCTCACCGCGAGCATCTACTGCAACTACGGCCCGCGCACCGCCGGCGCCTCGTGCGTCCTCAACCCGTTCGCCCCCGTCGGCACGCCCAACCTCCTGCGCGACGCCATCGACAACTCCAACATCGCCGGCGTGAGCGGGGTGGACGTGAACAACCCCAACGCCTCCTTCAGCGTGGCGGGGGCCGCGGCCGTCACCACGGGCCTGGAGCTCTCCATCGACCTCGACGAGCTCGGCTGGGACGGCCAGTCCGACGTGCGGATCGCCGGGTTCATCAACAGCGGCGACCACGGCTACGTCTCCAACCAGGTCCTCGGCGGCGTGCCGAACTCCCCCGGCTTCCCCTTCGCCCGCAACCTCGAGGAGGTCCGGCTGGTCGACTTCTCGCTCCTGGCGGGCGACCAGTTCGTCGTCGTCCCCGCCGGCGGCTGCTACCCGGACTGCGACGGCAACAGCACGCTGAACGTCAACGACTACATCTGCTTCCAGACCAAGTTCGCCCTCGGCGACCCGTACG
>CAYWOF010000145.1:0-8078 GCA_964459825.1 uncultured Phycisphaeraceae bacterium
AGAACGGACCACGCCCCACCGCTCCAACGGAATATAGAAGGGACCGGCACGCCAGGACCGCCCCCGTAGGCGTACAGCGCGGGCCCCGACCCGTCGTCGAACGTGACGAAGGACTGGACCGAACTCAGCGTCCCCGGCTGTCCCACCGCTGTCCAAGCCACCCCGTTCCAGCGCGCGATCCCGGGCGCCGCGACGCCCCCCACCTGGGTGAAATTGCCCCCAAGGTAGAGCGCGGGGCCGGTCCCATCGTCGTGGACCGCCAAGGTGTTTCCGTGACCGTTCAGACCGTTGCCGCCGACGGGGGACCAACTGGCATCGTCCCAACGGGCGATTCCATTGCAGGGTTTCCCACCCGCATGGCCGAACGTCCCGGTGACGAATAGGGCCGGCCCGGCCCCATCGTCGAACACTGCCATGGCCGTCGCATCGGCTGCGCTCCAGCTGGGGATGGGTTCAAGTCCACCACCCACGTCGCGCCACTCGAACCCATCCCACGAGGCGATGCCCCCCGCGCGCCATACGTTTCCAGCAGTTCCGAACTCGTGTCCGCAGAAATAGACGCGACCATTGTACTCCGCGATGTCGTTAAACGAGTATGCGTGAATGCCCAGGTTTCGGTCGAACCCCGACCAGGCAGTGCCGTCCCACCGCGCGACCCGCGCGGCCCGCGTGTTCGCGGCGATGGTGAACGCACCACCCGCCACGATCACGTCCGTCCCCGCCTCCTCGGCAACCAGCAACGAACGGACGGGGGCGCTCACGGGCCCGCCCACCGGAAGCCATGCTGTGCCGTCGAAGCGTGCCAGGTTGCGCGCGAATCCCAGCCCCAGCAGAGTGGTGAAATCGCCGCCGGCGTAGAGCGCCGGCCCACCTCCATCGTCGAAGACCACGAGCGTGCTGACTACCTCCGTCGGGCTCACCGCGCCCAGCGCCGCCCCCACCTGCGCCCAGGCGCCTCCCGCCCACTTCGCCACGCGCGCCGCCGCGCTCATTCCCGGAAGGTCGAAGCGACCACCAGCATGAAGGTGTGGTCCGGTCCCATCGTCCGCCAGGCACATCGTCGTCACCCAGGGGAAGGAGCCTCCGGGACCCATCGTCGCCCACGTGGCCCCGTTCCACTCGACGATCCCGCCGGCGAACGCCCCGCCCACGTAGAGTCTCGGCCCCATGCCGAGGTCGAACGCCCCGATGCAATAGCCCCTGGCGCCGGCGCCCAGACCGCCGCCCACGTCCGACCAGATGGTGCCATTCCAGCGCGCGACACCCGCAGCCGCAACGCCGCCGGCCTGAGTGAAGAATCCGACTGCATAGAGCGCTGGGCCCGTGCCATCGTCAAAGACCATCATCCCGCGCACGGTGTCGTTGGCGCCGCTTCCGAACGCGGACCAGGTCGTGCCGTCCCAGCGCGCGATGTTCGCGGCTGGCACCCCACCCGCCGAGCCAAATCGACCACCAACGTACAGCGCTGGACCCGACCCGTCATCCAGAACAGCCAGACACCACCCCTCGCCCGGCGGTCCCAGTCCCGTTCCCAGCGGCTGCCAGCTCGACCCATGCCAGCGAGCCAGGCCTGCGGCCGGATTGCCTCCGGCCTGGGTGAACTGACCGGCGATGTACAGCTGTTCCCCCTCCCCATCATCGAACAGCGCCAGTGAGCGAACCGTGCCATCGATCCCGGGCACCTCGGGAAACCCCTCCGTCCACCCCGGCTGGCACTGCCCCGCCACCGGCGCCACCCACACCCCCGCCAGCCCCCACGCCGCCAAGGCCCATCCGGTGCGATTCCTCATAACCGCCTCCTCGAGCCGAGGCCCGCTAAGTCCGCCACGCCCGTCCTCACCGTCTCTCCGTCTCTCGCGTCTCTCGCGTCTCTCCGTCTCTTCCGCCGTCACCGACACCCCAGCGCGAACCTCGTCTGGAAGCAGACGAAGTCGCTCACGTTGAACACCCCGTTCTCATCGCAGTCCGCCCACGGGTCCTGCTGGGCAAAGCGGGTCTGGAAGCAGATGTAGTCGGCCACGGAAAGGGTCCCATCGCCGGTGCAATCCCCGGCGCACGTAGCGGGGGTACACGAGCCGAGGCGCGCGATCCGTGAGGCGGGCCGGTTCCCGGCTTCCGCGAACTCGCCGCCAACGAAGAGCGAGGCGGGCGTCGGGCCCGCGGCATCGGGATCGTACGAGGCGATGGCCAGGACCGTGCCATCCGTCCCGTGGTGGACGGCCGACCACGCGGCCCCATCCCAACGCGCCAGGCGGTTCAGCGTGAGCGCCCCCGAGTGCGTGAACCCGCCCCCGGCGTAGAGCACCGGCGGCGCGCCCGTGTTGATCCCATCATCATCGAACACGCGCAGGGCCCGCACATCGCCGTTGAACCCGTGCCCGAGGGCCGACCACTGGTTCCCGTCGAACCGCGCGATCCGCGCACCCGCCACACCCCCGGCCATCGAGAATGCCCCACCCGCGTACAGGGCCGGCCCGCTCCCATCATCGTGCACCACCAGCGCGTGGACCGTCCCGTCCACGCCTCCCGCGACGGGCGACCACGAGGCGCCATCCCAGCGCGCGATGTGCGCGGCGGGAGCGCCCCCGGCGCTCGTGAACGCCCCGCCCGCGTAGAGGCGGCCATCGAACGAGGCGAGCGCGTGGGCCTCATCGGAGAGGCCGACCCCGAGCGCGCTCCACTGCTGGCCGTTCCAGCGTGCGATGCGGTTGGCGGGCTGCCCCCCGGCCTGCGTGAAGCGACCGGCCGCGAACAGGCCCGGGCCGGCGACATCGGTGTGCCCGACGATGGCGTTCACTCCCTCGTTGAGGCCGGAGCCGAGCGCCGCCCACCCGCCCGGGATCCGCCGCGCGATGCGGCTGGCCGCGACGCCTCCCGCGGCCGTGAACTTCCCGCCCGCGTAAAGGCCCCAGCCGGCGCCGAGGTTGACCAGGGCCAGGCAATCGACGTGGTGGTTGGTGTTGCCCGCGCTGGCCCACTGCTGGCCGTTCCATGTGGCGATGCCGGTGGCGGGGTTGCCCCCGGCCGTGATGAAACGCCCGCCGGCATAGAGGATGGGCCCGGCGCCATCGTTGTACGCCAGGAGCGTGTGAACGAAGTTGTTGGTCCCTTCCCCGACCGGCGCGAACGCGCGGTCGGGGTTGCCCCAGCGGGCCCAGTACGCAGAGACGTGGGGGCCGGCGGTCTGGAAATAGCCGCCGGCAACGAGCTCGCCTCCGTGGGTCGTGAGCACATCGACCGATCCGCCGAGGCCTTCGCCCAACGGTCTCCACGACTGGCCATTCCACGCGGCGATGTTGTTGGCGGGCACGGCGTCAATCGCGGAGAATGCCCCCGCGGCGTAGATCTCACCGTGATGACTGGCGAGCGCGAAGACCCCCGTGGCCGAGCCCGCATAGCCCAAGGTAGTGGCCATCGGTGTCCACGCCTCGCCATCCCATCGTGCAACGTGGGAGAACGACCCACCAACGGTCGTGATGGCCCCGCACGCGTACAGGGCCCCGTGGGCGACGGCGAGCGATGAGATACCTGTGCCATAGAACGACCCCGATCCCGTGCCCATCCCGTGCCATTCCAGGCCATCCCAGCGCGCGATGCCCACCGCCGGCACCCCGCCCGCGCTCTGGAACACGCCGCCCGCGATGAGATCACCGTCGAACTCGGCCAACGCGAACACTTGCGCGTTGATCGCTGTCAGACCTGTGGAAAGGGTGCCCCATTGCTGTACGTTCCAGCGTGCGATCGCCGATGTGGCGATGCCCCCCGCGCTGGAGAAGCTGCCGCCCACAATGAGTTCACCCCGGTACACGGTTAAGGCTCGAACCACGGCTGAATCAGTCATTCCAGGGCCGAGCGGCAGCCACTGGTGCCCGTCCCACCGAGCGATGGCGTTGGCGGGACTTCCCTGGTAGACCCAGAACGAGCCGCCGGCGTACAGCTCGCCCGCGTACTCCTGGACAGCATCCACGTAGCGCCCGGCGCCGTTGCCAAGGGCTTCCCACGTGGCGCCATTCCGTCGCGCGATCCCGTTCGAGTTAACACCGCCGGCCGTGGTGAATCCACCACCGGCAATCAGGCCCCCCATGCAATGACCCAGCGTGGAGATCGAGTTGTTGAACCCCTTCTCGACGCGCTGCCATTCGGTCCCATTCCAGGCGGCGACGCCGGCCACGGGCAGGCCGTCAAGCTCGCTCAGAGATCCCCCGGCGATCAGCCGGCCCTGGAAGACCTGCAGTGACGCAAACCCGGGGTGTGGGTTGGGGATCGCGGGTTGCACCATCGCGTGCCACTGGGCGCCATCCCACCGGGCGATTGACGCGGCTGGTACTCCGGCGACGGCTGTGAAGACGCCCGCAGCGATCAGGTCGCCGTTGAACTCGCCGAGGGCCAGGACCTGCGGGTAGTACCACTTGCCTCCGGGTGCGACCGGGCCACCGAGAGGCGTCCACGCCCCGCCGTCCCATCGCGCGACGCCGGGGGAACTACCCCACCAGCCCACGGTGCCGGCCGCCACCAGCGACCCCTCGAACACCATGAGGTCGTGGACCTCGTCGCCGAAGAAGCCCATGGGCTCCCAGGAGGCGCCATCCCAGGCCGCGATGGGGACGCTGCCCGGCGCTCCCGCGGGATGGATCGACCCGGCCGCGACGACCCGCCCGTCGAACACGCACAGCGAAGTCACCTGTGAGCCGGGTTCGGTGCCCAGGGCCGTCCAAGACGACCCATCCCATCGGGCCAGTCCATGTGCGGGGTGACCGCCGACGGTCGTGAACACGCCGCCGGCGACCAACTGACCCTGGTAGATCGTGAGATCACGAACCCAGCCATCCACACCCGAACCCAGCGGATGCCAGGCCGCGCCATCCCAGCGCGCGATGCCGTTGACCGCCACGCCCCCCGCCCAGTCAAAGTTGCCACCGACGACCAGGTCACCGCCGAGCACCGCCAATGCCATCACCCGCGGGTCGTAGTGCGGCGGGAGCGAGGGGATGCCCGAACCCAAGGGCCGCCAGTTGGCGCCATCCCACGCGACGATACCGTGGGCCACGGCATCTCCCGCCACTCGAATAGCGCCCGCCAGGACGAGCAACTCGGGCTGCGCGCCTGGTCCGTCCGGATCCCACCGGACCATGCGATCGACCCGGCCGAATGCGCCCGGATAACGCTGGTCGGGTCCGGTCAGCCACTCCGGCTCGCACTGCCCCGCGACCGGTGCGGCCCACAGCCCCGCCAGCCACGCCGCGAGCGCGATTCCGGTCCCTCGCCTCATGGCCGCCTCCTCGAGCCGAATCCCCAACCCCCGCGCTCGCGGGCCCGTCCGCGCCCTGCCCAGGAGGACAGACGTCGGCCGCCCGAAACGGGGGCACCCCGATCACGACCAGCTTACCCCGCGGGTTTTCGTGCCGCAATGGATTGGCGCGCATGACCGCAAAACGGCGCACAAAGCCGGTACATCGGTGGAAAACCACGCCCCGGAAGTTGCCCAACCTGCCGCGAGCGTGCCTTGCCCACGGCCTGGATTGGCCCGACGGCCTCGCGCGCCGGCTCTGATGGTCGCGTCGCGGCGCTGCGGCGTGGGCTCCTACGAGCGAGCCCGGCGCAGGCGCTGCGGGCGCGAGCCCTCGATGCGTTCGATCAGGCCACGGGCCTCGAGGTCGAGCTTGACGACCGTGGAGTACCACATGATCGCCCCGCCGCCGGGGATCCTGCCTCCGGGGAGGTGGCGCTTCACGGCGCCGGGCAGGTCGGCGAAGGTGATGCCCGAGCGCGACCCGGGCACCGCGCGCAGGACGGCCTTGCGCACGGCCTCGTACTTGGCACGATCCACGCGCAGGCCGTTGGCTCCGGGCGTGATGTTGAGGGTCTGGATCGTGTCGCGGGGCTTGCCGGGCATGGTCGTTCTCCCAGGTCACGTGCGGGCCGCGGCCCGTGGGCGCGGGCGAATCCGGGATCGCTCGGCACGCCCGACTCGCGTCAAGGCCCGCTCGCTGGGGCCGGCCGTGCGGTCCACGGCCATCGCCGAAGACGGCGAAGGCCGTGGCACCGGCTCAGTTCGTCGCGTGTCCCAGCGCGATCATGGCGTACGCCGTGATGAGCACCGGGTTGTTCTCCATCCAGCGGTCGTCGACGCTCTTGAAGCTGCCATCCTCGTTCTGGAGCCGGGCCAGCCGGTCCACGAGGTCGTTCTCCCAGTCGCGCTGGGTCTCCGTGCCGTCGGCGGCCCGCGCCGCGATGGTCGCCGGGCCCCACGCGTCGAGGGCGCGGGCGAGCATGACGAAGTAGTAGTAGAGCCCGTCGGTCCCGCACCCCGGGTTCTCCTCGAGCGTGTAGTGCTCGCGGATCCAGCGGTGCGCCGCGAGCACCCGCTCGTCATCGCGCGCGAGCTGCGCGTAGATCAGGCTCTTGAACCCGGCGTACGTCATGGATCCGTACGCCCGCAGGCGGCTGACCTTGGTCCCATCGTCGAGCGTCTCCTCGATCTGGCCCGCCATGCTCTGCCCGATGCCGACCTGCGCGGGCTCGGACCCCGCGCTGGTCGAGTAGATGAACCCGCCCTGGCGTGCGCCATCGGCGTAGGCCATCTCGTTGGTCGGGTCCCACATCTGCACGCGCGACAGGAACGCCACCGCCCGCTGCACGGACGGGTCATCGCCCGGCACGCCGGAGTCCTCCATCGCCTGGAGGAAGAACGCGAGGTTCGAGAGATCGGGGCGCCCCTGGCTGCCGTAGCCCACGCCCCCGTAGAAGGGGTGCTCGGGCCCGACGCGCTGGGCCTGCTCGCCCTCCCGGCCCGGCACGACCACTGCGGTCTCGCCGTACTGGAGGCCGCGCAGGAATCCCTGGGCCCTCGCGACCGCCTCGCGGGCCTCCCGGGTGTCGATGCGGGCCAGGGCCGAGACGGCGATCGCCGTGTTGTAGCTGGGCAGGATGCCGCGATCGTAGATGCCGCCATCGGGCTGCTGCCGATCGAGCAGGAACTGCACGCCCTCGACCACGGCCCCATCCGCGGGCGTGATCCCGGGCTGCAGGAGCATCCCGGTTAGGACGAGGCCCGTGATCGCCGGGAACGTCGGTCCCTCCCCCGACACCGCCCAGCCTCCGGTCGCCGGGTCCTGCTGGGCGCGGAGGTAGTCCGCCGCGCGCGCGGACATCTCCGCGGCGAGCTTGCGATGGGCCTCATCGATCGCGGGGGCGGGGGCGGCGGCGGCGAGCAGGAGGCACGCGGCGGAACGGAGACGGTGCATGCGAGGACTCCCGGGCATTCCAAGACCGATGTGATCCTACCCACGGCGCTCGAGGTCCAGAATGACCGCGCACCCGACGAGCGCGGCGGTCTCGACCCGCATCGTGTGCGGGCCGAAGCTCGCGAGCTTCACTCCCGCCTCTCGCGTCGCCGCCCGCTCATCGTCCGTCCAGCCCCCCTCGGGCCCGACGAGCAGGCGGATGGCCGGCGCCCGGGTCGCCGCGTACGCGGGTCCGCCCGCATCGGCCATCACGATGGCGATTCCGGGCGCCGGCGCCAGAGCCTCGGCGAAGGGCGCCGGGGGGCCGACCTCCATGAGCCACGGCCGCCCGCACTGCTTGCTCGCCTCGGCCGCGACTCGCTCGATCCGGGCCCGCTTGCCCTCGCGCGGCTCGACCACGGATTGCCGGCACTCCAGCGGGCGCCAGCGGGCGGCGCCGACCTGGCTGATGCCGGCGACCAGGTCTTCCAGGCGTGACCCCTTGGGCACGGCGGACCAGACTTCCACCCGGGGCGTGGTCGGGGGAAGTTCGTGGACCGCGTGGACCGCGACACGCAGCTCCCATTGCCCACGTCCGCCTTTCCTTATATCTTCGACCCGACCGAGCCCCACCCCGCCGCGCCCATCAAGGACCTCGACCGGGTCGCCCGAGGCGAGGCGTTTGACGCGGGCGGCGTGGTGGGCCTCCTCGCCCTCGACGGTCAGGTCCCCCTGACGGACCCCGCCGGGAGCGTCGATAAAGACCCTGTGGATCGCCATGCGCCGACTCCCGGTCGGCCGTGGGCCACGTCCGAGAGCCGGAACGCGATGCCCGAGCCGACGCCGCCAGCACAG
>CAYWOF010000146.1:0-2192 GCA_964459825.1 uncultured Phycisphaeraceae bacterium
ATCCGTGCCATGAGACCTCCTCCGCCCCGCCCGGGGGCGCGCCATCCATCATCATCGTCCCGGCCCGGGGGTCGGGTTGCCGCCGGGCGCCGTCCGCGGCTCCGGGATGTGTCGCCCGGGCGAGAATCGCGCCGCATCCAGGTCCGCGTGCGCCCGGAAGACGAGGTTCTCGGTCGTGCGCGCCACGCTCCCCAACCCGCCCACCGGCGCCCGCGCGATCAGGCCCGGCCCGACCGCGGGGATCTGCGGCGCGGCCGTGCCCCACCAGACGCACTCGACCTGCGTCCCCTCGGGTCCGCCCAGCAGGAGCATCCCCCCCGCATCGGGCCAGCCCGGCACACGCTGGCGCCCGCCCTCGGCGACCATCACCAGGACGTACGCCCCGGAGAACCGGTCGTTCGGGCCGCTCGGCGCCGCCGCGCCCGTTCCCACCGGGCCGGACCAGGCCTGGCCCTTGCCGTTGAAGACCACCGCGCGCCCGCCGGGCGGGAGCGTCAGGTCGGGGAACGTGAAGCGCAGGCCCGCCGGCCCCTCGCGGGCGCCATCGGCCAGTGTGAACCCCTTGAGGGAGATGGGCCGGTCGTGCGGGTTGAGCAGCTCGACGAACTCATCGCCGATCGGGTCGGGCGCGCCATCGCCGCTGGCATCTCCGACGGGCCCGCGCGGCACATCGAAGAGGATCTCGGTGATCAGCGGATTCGGGTAGGCGACCGGTGCGAAGACCGGCCCACCCGGCGGCTCGGCCCCCGGCGCCGCCAGCACCGCCAGGCCCGGGCTGAAGAGCCGATCGCCGGGATGCTCGAGCAGCTCGGAGTAGAGCGTCGCCCGCTGGATGCTCCGGCCCGCAACACCCGGCGCGGACTCGACCGGCCCGGGCGCGGGCTCCGTCGCGTCGCCCCAGGCGATGCGCCCGACCACCTCGCCCGCGGGCGAGAGCAGCACGACCGCATCGCCGGAGTTGGCGAACCCGGCCCGCGCGTTGGTCGCCCGCATCGAGAAGACGAACGCGCCGTGGAAGGCCTCGCTCGGCTCGGGAGCCCGGGTCGCGTCGCTGAAGGGCCCGACGGGCGCCGTCCCGTGGCCGTTGAAGACCAGCGCCACCTGCCCGGGCTGGAGTTCGAGGGCCGGGAACACGAAGAGGTCCACTCCCGCCCGGTCCGCGATCCGATACCCGCCGAGCCGGATCGGCCTCTCGTGCGGGTTGACCAGCTCGATGAACTCGTCCCCTGTGGCGTCGCGCACGCCATCGCCCGAGGCGTCCCCCGCCGGTCCCGTCGGCACCGCGTAGAGGATCTCCGTGATGAGCGGATGCGGAAACGCCACGCGCGCCGGCGGGGGCGCCGTGGGGGCGGGGGGGACGGGGGGCTGCCCCGCCATCGCCATCGTCGCGAGCCATCCGACGACCATCGCGCCCATGTGGAAGTCTAGGAACCGGGCGTGGGGCCCCCGGAAAAAAGAAGATCCCGCGTCGGGGAGGCAATCCGACGCGGGACCACACCAGGGGACCTTGGAATCGACTTGGGTCAGGCCTGCGGGCCGTGGTCGCTCGCGCGCACGCCGGGCGTCCTCGCGCTCACCCCTCCACGAGCACCTCCCCTCGATCCCCCGCTCTCTCTCCCTCGCCCCATCCGGGCGACGAAGGCAAGTCTGCGATACGGCCCGCGCGGTTGCCACGCGCCCGGCGCCCGGGGCACCCGTCGCGCCCGCGTCCCCGCTACACACCATCCCCCGGGCGCGTCCGGGGCGCGCCGGGACCGCTCTTAGCGGACCCCCACGTCCCCGGCAACTACCATTGGGTCCATGCCGGCTCGCCCCCATCGCCGCCACCTCGCCATCTACCCGGGCTCCTTCGACCCGATGACGTTCGGGCACCTGGATGTCATCGCGCGCGGGCGGCGCCTCTTCGACGAGCTGGTCGTCGCGGTCGGGCGCAACCCGGGCAAGGGGGAGCTCTTCACCCTCGACGAGCGCGTCGCGATGGCCCAGCGCCTCGTGGACGAGCTGGTCGCCCAGGAGCCCGGCGAGGCCCCGGTGCGGGTCAAGGGCTTCTCCGGCCTGACCGTGGACTTCGCCCGCTCGCTCGGTGCCTCGGCCCTCCTGCGCGGCGTGCGCAACCTCTCGGACCTCCAGTACGAGGTCCAGCAGGCCGTGACCAACCGCGAGGTCGCCGGGCTCGAGACCGCCTTCGTCGT
>CAYWOF010000146.1:2202-8054 GCA_964459825.1 uncultured Phycisphaeraceae bacterium
CGTCGCGGGCCAGTCGTTCGCGTACACCTCCTCGAGCCTCATCAAGCAGATCACCGCCATGGGCGAGGACCTCTCCTCGCTGGCGACGATGGTTCCGCCGCCCGTGGCCGAGGCCCTGCGGCGCAAGCGCGCGGAGCGTCACCCGCTCCTGGAGCGGTTGCGCGCGGACCAGGAGGAGTAGCGGCCGAGTGGCGGAGTGACAGAGTGCAAAGTGGCGAAGGCGAATCGAAGCGGCGGGCCACGGGGTGGAGCGTTCCACGGGTTTCGTCGGCGAAGCGACGACTTCACGCGTGGCTACATTCCGGCGCCCCTTCGGGGCTGCTTGAGCTGTGGGGGGCGGTGGGGCCGCGGGGTGAGCTTCCACCAAGGACCATCACGTAGCGACGGGCGACCCGTCAGTCAGCATCCGAGGGCGAACTTCGTCTGGAAGCAGATGTAGTCGTTCACGCTGCGCTGGCCGTTGCCATCGCAGTCGGCGTAGGGGTCGCCGAGGGCGAACTTCGTCTGGAAGCAGATGTAGTCGTTGACGTTGAGCGCCCCGTTGGCATCGCAGTCGGGGTAGCAGACGGGCGCTCCGGCCACGGCGAGGCCCTCGCACCCGATGAGGGGATTGCCCCCCAACGTCAGGTTGGCGATGAACGTGGCCGCGCCCGTGCCGGGGTTGACGGTGTAGATCGACCCGCCGTCGCTCACCATCCAGAGGGTGCCCGAGGCGTCGAAGTCCATGCCGTTGTCGAACTCGCCGGGGATCCCGAGCGGGCCGATGGGGATCATCTCCGCCGTCGCCAGGCTGACGCGATAAAGGACGCCCGAGGGGACGTCCGCGGCGAAGGCCTCGCCCGCCGCGTTGATGGCGAGCGAATCGGCCCGGAATCCGCCGGTCCCGATGAACGTGGCGGCGCCGGAGGTCACGT
This sequence comes from uncultured Phycisphaeraceae bacterium, assembly GCA_964459825.1. Classification (GTDB taxonomy): domain Bacteria; phylum Planctomycetota; class Phycisphaerae; order Phycisphaerales; family UBA1924; genus CAYWOF01. Next base: position 3,117 of record CAYWOF010000146.1, read on the forward strand.
CGATCTAGTAGAGGAAGCTGCCGAGCCCGCCGAAGAAGTCCCCGTTGAGGTTGTAGAGCGTCGCGGCCACGGTGCTGTAGGCCAGGCCGGAGTCCGCGCCCATGCGGGGGCCGGTGGAGCCGACGGGCGACCCGGGCGGTGTGGTGATGTTCCAGAGCTCCGTCGTCGAGCCGCCCACGGCGTACAGCGTGGTCCCGACGAAGGACAGGCCCTCGGAATCGGCGAAGTTCAGCAGACCCAGGTCCGTCGCCACGCCGGTCTGGAGGTCCACCCGGTACAGGTGCTGGTTGCCGTCGGAGGTGACTGTGAATCCGGTCTGGGCGACCGCCGCGGGCACGACCAGCAGGCCGAGAGCGCCGACGACCGCGCGCCCCCATCGGCACGGGGCCACCCGAGCGCGTACGAGACCCACGAGGCGAGTGCGATGCATGCTCGTTCCTCCTCCGGTTGCGGGGGCCCGGGAATTCCGCGACCCCCAAGGCGATCGACCACTCACGAGACGATCCAACCCCGATCGCGCTGCACGGGCCCGGGAAACCCCGACCCGTCCCGCCCGCTAACACCCCAGCGCGAAGCTCGTCTGGAAGCAGATGTAGTCGTTGACGTTCCGCACGCCGTTGCCGTCGCAGTCCGCGTAGGGATCGCCCAGAGCAAACTTCGTTTGGAAGCAGATGAAGTCGTTGACGTTCAGCTGGCCCTCGAGGTCGCAATCGGGATAGCAGATCGGAGGCAGGCCAGCGCTGATCGCGTGGTAGGTGTCGACGTCGAGCTCGACGAGCGAGGCCGCGCTGGCGTGGAGGCCGTCGGCGTAGTCCGGAGCGATCCGGAAGTTCAGGATCAGGTTGGCCCAGTCGTTGTGGCCTCGCAGGACCTCGGGGAACGGGTTGTGGAACAGCGCCTCATGATCGAGCCAGTTGACATCCACGGCGATGGGCAGGGCGGGGTTGTGGGCCTCGCACCCGGCGGTCCGGTTCCAATCGACGCACAGCCCGCGGGTCAGCATGGCCCACGCCTTGCTGTACGTGGTGCCGCCGGGGAACTCGCTCACGGAGTACGGGGCCCGCACCGCCGCATAGGCGGCCGGGCCGGATGGCGGTGTGATGCCCGCCGTCTCGTCGAGGTCGGCCTCGTCGAGGGGTGGGAGCTCGAACTCCGAGTAGTCGAGGCGCCACACGTCCCAGTAGCCATCCGCCGGATACTGCCACGTGTAGTTCATGACGCTGTAGTAGTTGGGCTTGAAGCGGATGTCGTCCGCGCCACCATGGTGCAGGCCCAGCGTGTGGCCCAGCTCGTGCATGAAGGTCGCGGCCTGGAGGTCCCGCGTGAAGTTGCCGGGGTAGGAGTGCGGGGCGATCGACCAGTCCGGGTGGCCGAGCGTCACCATGAAATCGTTGCCGTGCACCTCGCCCTTGCCCGACTTTCTGGTGTCGTCACCCGTGCCCGTCGTGCGGGCGAAGATGCAGTAGCGATACACCCGGCGCCTGGCCTCCTTGATGTTCGCCCAGTTGGGGTCGGCCCGTTCGGCGGGCGTGCCGAAGCGGAGCTCCTTGACCATGTCGAAGCGCACCGGCCAGCCGTCGCTGAGCGTCGGCCAGTCCTCGGCGGGCAGGTCGGTCTCGTCCGTGAGGATGTGGAGCCGGATCCCGCTCTTCATGCTGGGATTGCCGCCGACGGGCGAGTCGGCGAACGCCTGCGCGACATCGGACAGGGCGCCCGCGACGGGGGCCAAGCCCGCCATCGCGTCCACCTCGACGAAGAGGTCCTTGTGGTCGGGATCGGCGCCGAGCGCGGGCAGGTCCAGGTCGATGATGCCGTCGCCGTTGGCATCCAGTCCGTTCACCTCCCAGTGATCGAAGAGGCTGTCGCCGTCGCGATCGCCTCCGAGGTAGGCGATCCAGCCCTCCCACCAGCCGCCGATCCCCACCGGATGGAAGCCGTTGCCCACGAGGGTGCGCCCGTCCCCGGAGATATCGACGATCGCAAGATGCTCCCAGCCCGTCGTGTCCAGCCCGGCGGACACCAGCTCCTGTTGCAGCGACCGCAGCTTGAACTCAGGATCCCAGACGAACTGCTCGCCGGACGTTCCCGCGATGACGACACGTCCGTCATAGGACATCCCGAGGGGAACCGCGAAGATATGGCCGCCCTGGTGGTTGGTGAGGGGAACCGGATCGGGGATTCCCTCGATCTGGCGGGCCAGCGCGTAGCTGGGCAGGAGCGAACCGAGCACCACCGTTCCGTCCGCGCTCACAACTCTGTGGTAGGTGACATTCAGCGCCAGAGGCTTGAAGCCCGTCGTCTCGGTCCATTTCCAGTTTGGAAAAAGACCCCCTTTACCGACGATCGTCATCCCATCGCGCGAGATGCCCAGCGCGGATGAGGGAGACGTCGCCACGAGCGCCGTCATGCCGCTTCCGGGAGTCCAACGGAAGGCGAAGTCCTCTGAGACGAAGGGGGCGATGATCGAGGTGTCCGTCCCGACGACCACTCCACCATCGCCCGAGACGCCGAAGGCGGTTCCCGACGGCCATGTCCACGGTCCCAGGTGCCCGAGGATCGTGAGCCCGCCGGTCTCCGTCCATCGGAACGCGCCCACTTCCGTGCCGCTGGCGCCATGGCCGACAATCACCGAGCCATCGTGGTTGACATCGTTCACCTGGTAGAGCTGACCTGGTGAGACCATGGGGAGGAGCGCCAGGACGCCCTCCCGCCAGCGCACGATCCCGCCGTAACTCTGTCCGAAGACGACCTGACCATCACCGGAGACCGCGTGCACCAACGATTGGACGGTGGGGCCTGGGAGCACGCCGATACCTCGGAAGAACGGCTCGGTCTGCGCGAGCCCTATTCCGCCGAGCGCGAGAAGGGCGATCGAGACGGCGATCGAGCGGACCATGCGGGTCCTCCTGAAGCGGGATGCGGGGCGCAAAGCCGGACCGCCTCCCGAACCGGCCCAAGCCTCGCGGGCACGCACTTGTCCCGCGGGCGTTGCGCCAGGACTATTCAATCAACACCCCAGCGCAAAGCTCGTCTGGAAGCAGATATAGTCGTTGACGTTCCGCACGCCGTTGCCGTCGCAGTCCGCGTAGGGATCGCCCAGCGCGAACTTCGTCTGGAAGCAGATGTAGTCGTTGACGTTGAGCACCCCGCTCGTGTCGCAGTCGGGGTAGCACACGACGGGTTGACACCCCCACTTGCCGATGCGCAGGGCCGCGTGGGAGCCGGTGGCTTCGAAGGTGCCGCCGGCCCAGAGGGCCGGGCCGTTGCCATCGTCGAACGAGGCGAGGGTGAAGATCCAGGGGAAGGAGCCGCCGAGGCCGGTGTCGAGGGGGGAGAAGGACATGCCGTTCCACTTGGCGATGGACCGGGTGGAGAGGCCGCCGATGGTGGCGAAGTCGCCGCCGGCGTAGAGGGCGGGCCCGGCGCCATCGTCGTGGACGGCCAGGCCGTAGATGAAGGGGGAGGGCACGCCGCCGATGCCGCCGTTGAGGGCCGACCAGCCGGCGCCATCCCAGCGGGCGATGCGGTTGACCGTGACGCCCCCGGCGTTGTCGAAGTAGCCGCCGGCGAAGAGGCGGGGCGGGTTGGGGCCCGCGCCATCCTCATCGAACGAGGCGAGCGCGTACACGGTGCTGTTGACGCCGATGCCCAGCGGCTGCCACTGGAAGCCGTTCCACTTGGCGACGAAGTTCCCGGCGACGGCGAAGAACCCGCCGGCGAAGAGGGCCTCGCCCGAGCCATCGTTGTGGACCAGCAGGGCGTAGACCTCCTGGTTGATGCTGCCCGCGGGGCCGACGCTGGTCCAGACCGAGCCGTTCCACCGGGCGACCTTGGTGGAGAGGAAGTTCGGACCCGTCCACTGCGACTCGCCGCCGGCGTAGAGCGAGCCCTGGTAGACCGCGAGGGAGTAGGTGCGCCCGCTCAGGCCGAGGCCGGCCGCGGACCAGCTCGTGCCGTTCCAGCGGGCGACGTTGGGCGAGGGCACCCCGCCGGCGCCGTTGAAGTTGCCGGAGGCGTAGAGCTGGCCGTTGTAGACGGCCAGGGCCGAGACATACTGGCCGTCGGTGCCGGAGCCGAGGGCCTCCCAGGCGGCGCCGGTCCACCGGGCGATGTGGCCGACGCTCATGCCGCCGGCGTTGTTGAACCACCCGCCGGCGTAGAGCGAGGTCGGGTGCGGGCCGGGGCCGTCATCGTCCCAGGTGGCGAAGGCCTCGACGGCATCGTTGAAGCCCTGCTCGGGCGGCGAGCCGAAGCCCGTGGCCCACTCGGGGGTGCACTGGGCGCTGGCGGAGCCGATAGCGACGAGGACGCCCGCGCTCGCGAGGCGATGGCCGCGGAACCTGCTCATGTGACTCTCCATCTCCCCCCGGCCTTGCCCCCCCGGGCATGCGCGACGCCCCCGCTCCAACGGCCAACCTATCCGATGGGCGGGTGCGGAACAACCCCGAACGGATGGCGAAGGGCGGCCCCGCGCCGGGGTGTGTGGCGCGTGGCGGCCCCCCGCGCGCGCCGGGCGACCGGTCCCGGCAGGGCGCGGCTCAGCCGAGGATGAACGAGGCCTTGGCCCAGAGCGCATCGAGGCGCGTGCGGATGGCGGGGGCCGCGCGCAGCTCGGTCCCGCAGGCGACGAGCAGGTCGACGAGGCCGTCGAAATCGGCGAGGCTGATGAACTCGGGCGCGATGCGTGCCCGCGCGGTGGTGGTGCGTGCCTGGACGGCGTCGAGGTCGGCCATGTTGTGGTAGTTGCCCAGGGGGAGGCAGAGGCAGGTGGCGTCGTAGCCGTAGTCGCAGAAGACGGTTGCCTCGCAGGCGCCGCCGGGCATGAGCTTGCGCTGCCAGGGCCACGCGGCGGAGGCGGGGGCCCTGTCGGTGGCGCGCGGGAGGGCCGGGGCGCCGGCGATCGCCTCGGCGCGGGCCGCGACCGCGCCCGTGAGCGCG
>CAYWOF010000147.1:0-8039 GCA_964459825.1 uncultured Phycisphaeraceae bacterium
GTCGGCGCCGGCGGGGCGGGCGGCGCGGGGCCCACGGGGGACGACGGGGACGACGGGGGCGACAGCACCGTCACGTTCGACGCGGTGACGATCACCGGCGAGGGCGGGTCCGGGGGCAAGGGCGCGAGCGCCTCGGCCGGGGGCGCCGGCGGGGGCGGATCGGGCGGCAGCATGGCGATCGCCGGCGGTGTGGGCGCCTCGGGCGTCGCGGACGTCGGAGGGATCGGCGGCTCGGGCAAGACCGGTTCGGCGCCCCTGCCCAGCGGATTCGGGTTCGGCGGCGGAGGCTACGGCAGCGGCACGGGCGGACCCGACCCGGCGTTCGACGGCGCCGATGGCGGCGTGATCATCTGGTACTGAGGTCGCGCGACACCAGCATTACACGGGCGTCACCCGCCGACGCTGAGCCCGATGCCCAGGCCGATCCCCAGGCGGCGGTACCCGGGCCCGCCCGGGGGCGTCAGGTACTGGGCCCCGATCGACCCGTCGTGCGGGTCTCCGTCGAAGTCGAACCCGAGGGCCGGGTCCACCGCGATGCGGCCGGCCAGCTGCCCGCCCGCCTTGGGGTTGAGGTTGAACCCCGCCAGGTCCTCGAAGCGATCGACCGCGTCGCCCCCGTACGTGCAGTCGAGCCCCCAGGCCGTGGCCCGGTCCCACGAGTCGCTGTCGCGGAAGGCCCCGCAGTCCATCGACGGGTAGTCGGCCGCGCCCGTGGGCCCGAAGTCGGGGAAGCATGATCGCCGCGCGAAGATCTGCCGGCGCGTCGTGAAGGCGCCCGGGTATGGGTTGCGGTTGACCCCGCCGGCGGAGTCGAAGGCGCCCGTGACATCATCGAAGATGACGCACGAGACCGCGCCGTCGTCCGAACCGATGTTGAGGTACTCGCCGCCGCGGAACGTGCACTTGCGCAGCCCCAGGCCATGCCAGCCCGGATCGGGCCCCCCCGTGTCGGTCGAGCGGTACTGGAGGCCTTTGCCCTCGTACTGCCACGCGGGATGGCTCGCGTCCACCTGGCCGAAATCGTACAGGTGGAATGAGATGTTCACGCCGCCCGAGTCGTTGAGCGGCCCCTGGTCGCCGTCGCCGTGGGCCACGCTCGAGGCCCCGATCCAGACGGCGGCGAAGACGTCGTTGGGATCGGCCGGGGCATACACGCCCGCCGTGGCGGCATCGAAGGCCACGTCCGGCGCACCGTCCATCCCCGCGTTGCCCGTGGTGAGCTGGACCTGGTCGCTGTCGATCTTGACGGCGATCGTGTCCTCGAACGGGGCGCCCAGGCCCGTGGCCGAGTTGACCCAGACCGTGTCGCCCACGCCGCGCCCGGCGAACGCCCCGGCCTTGACCAGGAGCCTCGGCGTGCCGCCGCCGTGGGTGTACGCGCCTCCCGTGTAGGAGGCGAAGTCGGCGGTGTGCGCCTCGATCGTGAGCGTGACGGCGTCGTCGATGTTGGAGACGGCCGTGACCCGGTAGAGCATGTCCGAGCCCACGCTCTCGGAGTCGTCCTTGACGCGCCAGTTGTCGTCGGCGACCCGGAAGACCATCGCCGCCAGCTCGGGGCTGTCGAAGGCGAGGCTGGTGCCCCCGGTGAGAACTCCTCCGTCGCACTTGCCGAGGATCGCCGACTTCCGGCGCAGCACCACGCCGCGCTTGTTGCGGATCTTGCCCTTGACGCCGTCCTTGCCGATGAGGTCCATGAGGAGGCCCAGGACCGCCTCGGGCGCCTCGGTCACCGCCGTCTGCACGTCGTGCACGTACCAGTTGCCGAAGACCGCGTTCCCCACGGCCCCGTCCCCAAAGACCTGGAACACGTCGGCCTTGTCTCGGGCGGCCTTCTCGCAGTTCCAGGTCATCGGGTAGCACAGCACGTCGTTGGCCAGGGGCACCTGGTTGACGTGGTCCCACCCGTAGGCGTCGGTGTCGCCCTCGCCGTTGCCGCAGGGGACCACCTTGTCCACGCCCGCGCGCGAGAACTTCACATCCTCGAATCGGGGGAGCGAGGTCCGCCAGCCGTGCTGGTTCCCGTCCGCCCCGTCCCGGTTGTTGATGACGGTTCCCCCGCCCGGCGCGCCCTTGATCGTCATATAGCACCAGAACGTCGGTGCGTTATCCCCGGCTGCGGACCACTCCGGCGTGGTGTGCTCGCCCGCGTCGAGATGGATGTAACATCCATCTAAGTTGTCGAACTCGGCATCGGTCCCGCCCCCGTAGGTGGCGAGCTTGTACGCGCGGATCGCCGCGGCGGCCGCCTTCTGGCCCGCGGTGGTCTTCTCGTAGCACCCGCTCGGCCCCGCGGCCCGGGCCGCGGCCTCCGTCGCGTGGATGCCCGCGGCCCCCACGGCCGTCCCGCCGGCGATGCAGCGCGCGTGCACCCCCGTGACCCGGTGGTCGGTCGCGGCCGGCTTGATCATGTATCCGCGCCGGATCCCGCACGTCTCCGCCGCCGGGTCGGTCTGCGTGTTGTGGACCGCCCCGACCTCGTTCTGCGCTATGACCCAGCACTCGACCGAGCCGTTGTCCACGTCGAGGAAGTCGTCGGGATCCACCGTGGCCGTGAACTCGCGCCCCTTGGTGGGGAGCTTGAGGCCCACGCCCAGGTCGAGAGGCTCCTCGTAGTCGAAGTCCTCCTCGGCCATCACGTACTGCTGGATCTCCGTGGTCCCCGTCCAGTCGCCGGCCTGGCGGGCCTTGACGTAGAGCACGACCCCCCCGGCGGGGATCGGCTCGCCCGACTGCACGCGCACGCGGACCTTGGTCGGCCCGCGGAAGACGAACTCCGGGGCGCACCCGCCGCGTGACCAGTGCGGGTTGTCCCACCACAGGAGCGGCTTGAAGGGCGGGGTGTCCACCGCGCCCGAGTCGCCAGCGAAGTCCGTCGCGGCCAGGCTCTCCTCGAGCGCCCCATCGATCCAGTACCCCGCGGGGAAGCTCGCCTGGAGCGCCTCGCTCTCGTACCCGTAGCGCCGATGGTGGGCCGTGCACTTGAACTGCCCGCCCTCGACGCGGAGGTTGGTGTAGCGCACCACGCCCAGCTCGCGGGCCGCCGCCCCCGTCACCTCGAGCGTCTCATCGCCGATGCTCGCGTTGAGCGTGGGCGTGCCCGTGAGCCCAGCCTCCGGCGGGTCGAACGTGAGCTCGGTGGAGGAGCCCATCGCGTCCGAGACCGCGGCCACGAGCTCGAAGACCGTCGACGCCGTGGGCGCGTCGGTTCCGTGGGGGACCTCGACGAGGCCGGCCATCATGCGGCCGGACCCCGAGAAGGTGCCCGTCGAGATGTTGTTGGCGTCGGGCTGGTCGAGGAACATGATCCCGATCGCCGAGCCCGGGCTCGACCACTTGTGCTCGCCGCCGTCGGCCGCCAGCACGTTCTCGTAGCCGGCCTCCTCCGTGAAGTCCTGGTTGCTGTTGATGGTGTAGATGCACAGCAGCCCGTTGCTGCCGGCCACGGTCATCGAGGGCGAGAGGGCCGACACACCCGCGGTGGGTCCGGCCGTCACGGGCGTCTGTCCCGCCGTCGAGTTCTCGACGTTGCGGAACTGGATGAGCGCGCAGAAGTGCCCCGTCTGGGTCTCGCCCGAGAGCACCACCGACCCGCCCGTGGTCGCGCCGGCGAGCGCGTTGCCGCGGAAGACGGTCAGGCGTTGGTTGCCCGTCGCGTCGGACTTGGTGAAGAGCTGGGCCCAGTCCGTGGCCCCGCCGATGTTGCCGCTGAGCGTGGGCACCGCGGGCGCGCCGCTGGCGATAGTCGAGTACCAGACCAGGTAGAGGATCGCCCCGTCCGGCGGCGCCTCGGCCAGCGTCGGCACGGTGTAGTCCGTGCTCAGCGCCGTGGTGGAGCTGGCCCGGTGGAGCAGACTCTGGAGGAGGTTGGGCATGGCTCAGTCCGCGGACGCGGGTGCGTGAAGAACGGACGTGGTGGTGCCCGCGGAGGTGGCGACGGTCGCGGGCACGGGCCCGCCGCCCGCCCCCGCGTCACGCAGGCGCGCGATCCGGTCCCACCAGCCGCCATCGCGCTCGGCGTACTTGCGGAGCGCCGCGAGCTCCGCGGCATCGACGATGTTGTGCCAGTAGAGCATGGCCCGCGGCCGGCACGGCAGGCGCTTCCCGTCCGCATCCCCCCCCTCCGTGAGCGGGCGCCCGTCCAGGTGACGGGGCGGCAGCGCTTCGATCGCGTCGAAGACCGCCGAGACCTCGTGGTCGTCGAGCCACTCGCCGAAGCGCCCGCTGTGCTCGTGGTACTTGAGCCAGAAGTTGACCGTCTCGTGGCTCCCCGCGATCCGCGCGACCTCGGCGACCCGCTCGGCGTAGCTGGGCCGGCCCGCCTGGTCCACGCCCGGTGGAGAGCAGGGCCGGCGCACGTACAGGCTCATGTTCCCCGGGGCCGCGTTGTACACGATCGGCAACAGCCCGGGCCGGATCACCGCGAACGCGTCGAGGTAGGCGCGCACCCAACGCTCGATGAGCCCGAGCGCCGCATCCTCCTCCTTCCCCGCGTACGGCCGGAACATGACCGCCTCGAGGTCGAGCATCACGACCCCCGTGGCCCGGCGCAGCGGCCAGCGCTGCTTGAGGTCCTGGGCGAGCACGAACACGTGGTCCGCCAGGTCGATGGCGCTGAGCGTCCGCTTGGGCACCGGGCACAGGCCCAGGGTGTACGGCTTGCCTCCGCGGTACGAGTCGATCCGCGCCGCCGCGAAGTACCCGTGCCCATCGAAGCGCGCATCGCGCCACTCGCACCCCACCAGGGGCTCGGTCACGCTGCCGCCCACGGTCGTCGCGATAATCCTCATCGGTGCTTCTCCCGGGCCCATCGCTCCATGCGCCGCCAGAACACGACCGCGCCGACGATGAGCAGCAGGCGGATGGCCAGGGGCACGATCACGGCGTCGAGCCACAGCACCATCGGCCCCGCCTGGCTCTGGATGCGCATCCACACGGTCCAGCTGCGGACCACGAGCAGGGCCTCGATCGCCACGAAGGCCAGCAGCGACCAGGTGCGGTGCCTCAGGGCCGCGCCGCCCCAGAGCACCAGGCCCAGCACCGCCAGCCCGAAGTTGGTCACTGCCACCCAAGCCATTGTGCGATCCTGTCCTTCGCCAGCGCCACCACCGCCGTGACCATCGCGCCGACCGCCAGCCAGTACGTCCGTTTCCGGGCCTCACGCAGCTCCTGGCGTCCGCCCTCGGCCTCCAGCAGCTTCTCCAGCTTCCAGGCCATCCCGCCCTTGGGGTCCGCCGGGGCTCCGAAGATCGCCCGCTCCACCAGCTCGACCCGACCGCAGAGCTCGTCCGTCTTCACGCGCGTGCGGCCCGAGTCGCGCGCGATCCGCACCAGCAGCTTCTGGCTGGTGGGCGTTTCCAGGATGTCCTCGGCGTCGTCCTGGCGATGGTCCTCGGGCTTCTCGGCCACGCGGAGATCCTCGGGTTCGGGGTCGTCAGGCCGGTCGCGCGACCTCGCCCCGCTGGAGGCGATCGACCAGGGCCTTGCCCTCGGGGCCCTGCCAGCTGTCGAGCAGGCGCGCGTGGGCCGCGAACGCCGCGGCGACCCCGGGGTCCTTCTCCCGGAGGATGTCCAGGGAGTCGACGACGCGCTCCGCGGCCCGCTCGGTGGTCGCCAGGGCCCGCTCCGTGTCGGCCCGGGACTGCTCGCTGGCGGCCAGGCTCTCGGCCAGGCCGCCCGCCCGCCGCCGCTGCCGGACCCGCACGAGCTGCAGGGCGCCCGCGAGCGGGGCGCCGGTGATCAGGGCGCCCACCGCCGCGTCGACCGCGCTGAACCCAGGAACGGCCTGCACGCCGGGGATGGTCTTGATGGCCCCCCACACCGCGCGGCGCTGCTCGCCCTGCCGCCGCAGGTCCGCGATGGCCGCGTCCACACCGGCCTGCATCGCCTCGAGCGCGGAGTCGCGCTCCGCCCGTCCCACCTCCAGGGCGTCGACCGCCACCGCCACGCGCTCGTCGAGCGAGGCCTGCAGGTCCGCGATCGCCAGCTCGTGCTCGACGTCCAGGTGTGTGGCTTTGTTTCGCGCCTCCGCCTGGGCGCGGCGGAGGGCCTGGGCCGCCTCGGTCTCGGCCCTGAGGTCGGCCGCCTGGAGGTCGGCCTCCCAGCGCGAGGCCTCGGCGCGGAGCTGGTCGCTCGTGACCGCCTCGCCGCTGAACGGGCTGGTGGTCCGGGGCTCGAGGAGATCGCACCCGGCGAGGGCGGCGAACACGACGATGAGAAGGAGAACCCGAGGGGAGCGCTGCATCGAGCACCTCCGCCTCGCGGTCCGCGAAGATGGTAGCCGCCTAGCATCGCGCGGCGACGCACGGGACCGCGGGGCCACACAGGAGCCTTCGACGTGGCGACCATCACCCCGATCAAGCCCTCCACGGCCGGAACCGACATCAACCCGACGGCGGCGGCCGGGGGCGGCGACGTCGTGACCAACACCCGCGGCCGCGTGGTCCTCCGCGTCAACAACGGGAGTGGCGCGCCCATCACGGTCACGGCCGCGGCCGTCCAGACCGCCCGCCCCGCCGAGGGCCCCTGGCCGCAGATGACGCTCGCCAACCTGACGGTGCAGGTGCCCGCGGGCGACAGCCGGCTCATCGGACCCATCCCACCCGCCTTCAACAACGCGTCGGGACAGGTCGCGCTGACCTACTCGGACGTGACCACGGTCACCGTCGAGGCCTACGAGCTCGACTGAGCCGGCGTCCCTCGGCGGCGTCGCGCGCGGTCTTGCCCGCGTGGCAGGCCGCGCACACGCCGCGGAGGTTCTCCTCGGTGTCCCCGCCGCCGCGGGCCTTGGGCACGACGTGGTCCACCGCCGTCGCGACCGCGCGCCGGCAGACGACGCACACGGGGTCCCGGTTCAGCACCATCCGCCTCAGGCGCCGCCACGTCGCCCCGTACCCCCTGACCGACGCCGACGCGTCCGTGCCGGCCCAGGCCTCGGCCCGGGCGCGCCCCTGGTGGGCCGCGCAGTACCGGCCCTCGGTGAGGCCGGCGCAGCCGGGGACGACGCAGGGGTGCTGGGGGAGACGGGGCATGGCTCGGAGCATTGTGGCCCGGGCGCCGGCTCGATGTCCACCCCGCGCGCGGCGGCGGTCGCCGCCCAGGTCCGCCCGGAGCCCTCGAGCGTCGCGGCGCGACCGGTGAGCTTCTGCCACCGGCGGATGGCCACGTCGGCGAACGTGGGCTCGAGCTCGATCGCGGCGCAGCGCCGCGCCAGCTGCTCGGCGGCGACCAGCTGGGTGCCCGACCCGGAGAAGGGCTCGAAGCAGAGATCGCCGGCGTCGGTGTGCTTGCGCATGGGCCGGGCGAAGAGCTCGACGGGCTTCTGGGTCGGGTGCTCGGCCCCGACCGCCCGGGCCTTGCCCTCCCAATCCTCGAGCCAGACGTCCGAACCCGCGTGGACGCGGAGGCTCGTGCGCTCGTCCCAGGGCACCACCCACACCGTCGTGACGTCGTGCCTCCCGTCGTGCGTGGGCCGGGACCCCTTCTTCCATCCGACGAGGCAGGGCTCGTGCTGGAAGTGGTAGAGGCTGGCCCCGAACACCGCCGCGGGCTTGATCCACACGATCTGCTGGTGGTCGAGCAGCCCGAGCTCGTCCCACAGGCGCTGCAGCAGGCCCACCCGCCGGTGCGCGTGCCAGCAGTAGACCGCGGCGCGGGGCGCCATCACGCGCACGATGTGGGTGAACACCCCGCGGTAGAACCGCTCTGCGCTGGGCAGGTCGACCTCGCGGTACTGGGCCGACCAGTCCTTGCCCACGCCGCCCGGGCGGACGCCCGTGTAATCGACCAGGTACGGCGGGTCGGTGGCGACCAGGGCCGGCCGCTCGCCCGCCAGCACGCGGTCGACGTCGGGGGCCAGCGTGCTGTCCCCGCACAGCAGCCGGTGCTCTCCCAGGCGCCAGAGCTCGCCGCGCCGCGCCACGGCCGCGGGCAGGGGCGCCGGCGCCTCGTCCTCGACGATGTCGTGACGGGCGGACCGGAGCAGGGCGCGCAGCTCCGCGGCCGTGAAGCCCGCCGCCTCCATCGCGGGCCCGTCGAGCTGG
>CAYWOF010000148.1:0-8035 GCA_964459825.1 uncultured Phycisphaeraceae bacterium
AGGGCGAGGCCGGCCTGGCCCAGACGGCGCGCGACCGCCTCACGGCGATGCTCAAGGACACGCAGGAGCACGGCGTGCTCTCGCCCGCCCAGGCGGCCCTGGTGGACCGCGCCCTGGCCTTCGCCCGCCTGACGGTGCGCGACGAGATGGTGCCCTGGACCCAGGTGGTCTCGCTGCCCGCCGATGCCGGGCGCGACCGCCTCCTGGGCGCCCTCGCCCGCGCGCCCCACACCTGGCTGCCCCTGGTCGACCCGCGCACCGGCGCCGTCGTCGGCGTGCTGTCCCACACGCACGCCCACGCCGAGCCCGGATCGCCCCTGACGGCCCTGGCACTCCAGCCCGCGCGCCTGGCGCCGGACGTGCCGCTGCGCGAGGCCGTGCTGCGCCTGCGCGAGGCGCCGGCGCACATCGGCATCATCGAGCAGACCGGGCGCCCGGTCGGCCTGGTGACCATGAAGGACCTCGTCGAGCCCCTGACCGGCGAGCTCGTCGGCTGGTGAGGGCGCACCCGCTCGCGTCGACGGCTACTCCAGGGGGTTGACAAAGAGCCCCGTGGCGAGCTTGGGGTAGAAGAAGGTGCTCTTCTGGGGCATGAGCTTGCCGGCGCGACCGATGGCCTTGACCGCCTCGAGCGGAGTCGGACGGACGATCACGGCCAGCTGGGGCGTGAACCCCTTGCCGCCGCCGGCGCCGGTCTCCGCGCCGCGACCGATCTCCTCCACCTCCGCGATGGTGTGGGGGAACGCCCACTTCACCGGCCGGCCGCCGTTGAGCTTGGGCTGGGCGATCTCCTCGACGATCAGGTGCTGCACCAGCGCCACATCGAGGGCGCGCCAGGCCTCAGGCTTGGCGCCGAAACGGTGCGCCAGCGGGTCCGGCGCGCCGGGGATCGCCAGCGTGCACCGGCGCGAGGCGAAGTCGTAGAGGCCCACGCGCGGCTCGCCCGACGCCGGGGCCCGGTTGAGGGCTCGCTCGAGCTCGGCCAGGCCGCCCGCGACGGGCTCGAACCGGAGGGCGGCGCGTCCCGCGTTCAGGAAGGCGTCGAACGAGTAGTCGCTCATGCCGCCGAGGACGCGGTGGGTGGGCCAGATGACCAGGCCGGGGTCGGACATGCCGACGAGGACGATCATGCAGCGCCGGGCCGGATGGTCGGCGGGCAGGGGCCCGTGCGACTCCAGGTGCCTGATGTAGTTGAGCCCCGTGGTGTAGCGGTGGTGCCCGTCGGCGATGAACACGTCCTCACCGGCGAGGGCGTCCTGGTACGAGCGGATCGTCGGCGCATCCTCGATGGTCCAGACCTCGTGCCGGAGCGCGGCGCCGCCCCACTCCGTCCGCGCCGTCAGGTCCGGGAGGCGCGACCCCATCACCCGGGCCAGCAGCGCGGTGGCTCGCCCGGCATCGTCGGCGAAGAGGCCGAAGATCGGCGAGAGCTGGGCGCGGGTGGCCTTCATCAGCGCCAGGCGGTCCTCCTTGGGCCCGCTGAAGGTCTCCTCGTGGGGGAGGATGCCGCCGCCGGACCGGGCGCCGAAGGGGACGGCCTCGACGCCGCAGGCCATGCCGGAACGACGGACCTCGCGTCCGCCCGCGTCGGTGAAGGTCTGGCGGTAGCCGAACATGGCGGGAGCCGCCCGGCGCCTGAGGGTGCCGTCGGCCAGCCAGGCGCGGTAGGTCTCGCCCGCGCGGGCGTAGGCCTCGGGCGGGCCGAGCTCCTTGGCGGGGGTGTGCGGCAGGTCGATCCCGACGATGTTCCGCGGGTCCCCGGCGAGGAGCGAGGCCTTGCCGGCGGCATCGAGCACGTCGTAGGGCGGGGCGATGAGCGCCGAGACATCGCCGGCCCCGGCGCGGTATTGCGCGGCCCGGAACGGGTGGACGGTGGGCATGCCATGAGCGTAGACGACGCCGAGGTCACCGGCCCCTGGCCCCAAGCGAACGGGCCCGGGAGCGATCCCGGGCCCGCCGCGGCTTGTGCCTCGTGTACCGTGGCGCGTGATCAGCCGCCGCCCCCGCCGCCGCCCTCGTCCTCCTCGATCTTGACGCCGAGGGCCTTGTGGCTCTCGTCGCGCAGCTGCTCGACCTTGGCCAGCTTGGCCTGGGCCTCGTCGAGCTTGCCGTCGAGGACGTTGGTCTCGATCTCCAGCATCATGCCCAGGAGCTTGATCTGGCCGCGCCGGAACTGGTCGAGCCCCTTGACCGGGTCGCCCTCGATGTGCTCGGGTTTGCCGCTCTTGGCCCCGACGGAGGCGCGCTGGATCATGCCGATCGAGGCGAGCGTTTCTTCCTTCTTGGTGGGGTCGGCGATGGTGGTCTTGAGCTGGCCGAACGCCCGGTTGAGCTGGCGCATGGAGCCATCGACGCTGACAGGACCCCGTCCCCCGGGTCCACCGGGTCCACCGGGACCGCCGGGCTGGCGGGGCTGGCCCTGGCCCGGCGGGCGGTCGCCGGGCGGCTGGGCCCCCGCGATCGCCAGCCCAACCACACCCACGCCGAGCAGCGCCGCCGCCACCAAACTCTTCGCTGACGATCGCATGCGACTTCTCCTGACCCCCCGTGCGCGCCGTTCCGTGCCCATCTCCGGACGTAGACAATGGTAACGCACGGGGGCGTGGCGTATTGCACGGGGCCTCCGGTGGCCGGGGCTCCGGCGCCCTCCCGCCGGCGCGCCTCACCGCGTACGCTTGGGCGTGCCTCGGGCCCTCGTCATCCGCGCCGCCGGGACCAACTGCGACGCCGAGTTGTGCCGCGCCCTGGCCCTCGCGGGGGCCGGCCCGGAGCTGGCGCATCTCGATCGGCTGGTGAACGACCCGGGCTCGCTGGGGGCGTACGACCTCATCGCGTTCCCGGGGGGGTTCTCCTACGGCGACGACATCGCCTCGGGGCGGATCTTCGCCATGCGCACCCGGGAGCGGCTCTACCCGGCGCTGCGCGAGGCCATCCTGCGCGGCGTGCCCATCGTCGGCATCTGCAACGGCTTCCAGGTGCTGGTGCAGATCGGTCTCCTTCCGGGGCCCGCGCCCGGCCAGCCCTGGCCCGAGGAGGCGCCGCCGGCGCAGCGGGTCGCCCTGACGGACAACGCCGGGGCGCGGTTCATCGACCGATGGCTTCCGCTGGCGGCGGAGCCGGAGAGCGTGTGCGCCTGGACGCGTGGCCTGGCGGATGGGGGCACCGCGCCGCTGCTGCTGCCCATCGCGCACGGTGAGGGGCGCCTGGTCGGGCCGCCGGAGGTGATCGGGGCGCTGGAGGCCTCGGGCCAGGTGGCGCTGCGCTATCTCGACAACGCCAACGGATCGGAGCGTGCGATCGCCGGGCTGTGCGACGCGTCGGGGCTGGTGTTCGGGCTCATGCCGCACCCCGAGCGTTTCCTCGACTGGAACCGTCACCCGTACTGGACGCGTCTGCCGGCGGAGGTGCGCCGGGGCGACCCGCCGGGGCTGCGGATCTTCCGGAACGCCGTCGAGGCCGCCCGGCGCGTTCCGGCCTGAGCTGGTCCATCGTCCCGGCCCGGGCGGCGCCGGCGCCCGCGAGCCGGGTCCCGTGCCGCCGGCGCCGATCCCGCGATGCCCATCGATCCACGCTCGGTCCAGCGTTTCGGCCGCCCCGACCCGATCGGGGTCGATCGGCCGTGCGCGCACTGCGGCTACAACCTGCGCGGGCTGACGCCCGGCGGGGTGTGCCCGGAGTGCGGGCAGCCGATCCGCATCGCCGGGCCGGCACGCCTCTCGGGCGGGACGCTGACCGATGCGCCGATGCCGTACCTGCGCCGGATCGCGTGGGGAGGGGTGCTCATCGGGATGGCGGCGGGCGTGGTCTCGACGGCCGCGCTCGCCGGGGCATTCATCGCGCGGGTCACGGGTCCGGGTCCCGTGCTGGGCGCACTGTTCGTGAGCACGGGGGCGTGGGTGCTGGGGGTGTGGGTGGTCACGTGCGAGCGGCCGCCCACCGACCCGCCCGCGCCGCCGGACCGGCGACTGACGCGGTTGACGATCGCGGCGCGGCTGACGCAGCTCGGCTGGCCCGCGGCGATCCTGGCCCAGGTGATCGCGTCGCGGGCGGGCGCCCCGCTGGCGGACCTCGCCGGCTACGCCGGCCTGGGCATGGGCCTGATCGGGGCCCTGGGCATTCTCCCGACGTGCCTGGTGCTGGCCGACCTGGCCGAGTGGGCGATGGACACGGGGCTGGCGGCGCGCTTTCGCACGGCGGGGGTCGGGGTTTCGGTGTTCGGGACGATCTCGCTCACGCTCGGCTTCGCCGCGCCGTACCTGGGGATCGCGTGGATCTACCTGGGGATCGTGTACCTGGTGACGCGGGTGCTGTTCCTGGTGGGGGTGGTCGCGCTGATCTGGTCGGCGATCCAGCTGGCGTTCATGCCCCTGTGGGCCATCAGCAACTCGGCCAACGCGATGGCGCGCGACCGGCGCGCCGCCGCGGCCCTGTCCCGGCGCACGCAGGCCACGATCCGGCGCGACGCCGAGGCGCTCGCGGCCGACACGATCCCGATGGACTCCCCCGGCGCGCCCGTGCCCTCCGCCGGGGCGTCGCCGGCGCCGAGCGCCGGCGCGCGTCGGCGCAACATCGTGCCGCGCGCCGGCGATGCGCAGCCCTACGACCTCGAGCCCGAGTGAGCGCCGGGGCGCCGGACCGCGTTCCCTAGGATTGGCCCGATGGCCCAGGCCCGGGCGAAGATCCTCGTGGCGATGTCGGGCGGCGTCGATTCCAGCGTCGCCGCGGCGCTCCTGGTGCGCGCGGGGCACGAGGTGATCGGTTGCTTCATGCGCCTGGGCTCGCCGGACGAGCCGGGGCCGGAGCTGGAGCGCGCGGAGGCGTGCGCCACCGGGCCGGACGCGGGCGGAGGAACGGCGGCGCGCCGGAGCCGGGGGTGTTGCTCGGTGGGGGATGCGGCCGACGCCCGCGCGGTGGCCGCGGAGCTGGGCATCCCGCTCTACGTGTGCAACTTCCGGCGCGAGTTCGACCGGGTGATCGACTATTTCGTGGACGAGTACGCCGCGGGACGCACGCCCAACCCGTGCGTGCGGTGCAACGACTGGCTCAAGTTCGGGAAGCTGCACGACCACTCGGCGCGGCTCGGGTGCGACCTGATCGCGTCGGGGCACTACGCGCGGATCGCGGGGGAGGATGGAGACGGCGAGACCGAGCCGCGGGGAGCCGGACGCGGCGCGGAGTTCCGGCTGCTGCGGGCTCGCGACCCCGCCAAGGACCAGTCCTACGTCCTCTTCGGCCTCCCGCGCGCGCAGCTGGCCCGGACGCGCTTCCCCATCGGAGAGTTCCCCAAGAGCGAGGTGCGCGACCTGGCCCGGCGCTTCGGGTTGCCGGTGTTCGACAAGCCCGACTCGCAGGAGATCTGCTTCGTCCCCGACGATGACTACGCCGGGCTCGTCGAGCGGCGCCGGCCCGCGCTGGCCGGGGTCGGGCCCCTCGTGGACGAGTCGGGGACGATCGTGGGCGCCCACCGCGGCCAGCACCGCTTCACGATCGGCCAGCGGCGCGGGATCGGCACGGCCCTGGGGCACCCCGTCTACGTCGTGGCGCGCGACGCCGCCACGAACACGGTCACGCTCGGGGGTCGCGAGGCGCTGCTGGCCGGCGGGTGCACCGTCCACCGGGCCAACTGGCTGGGCGATGCGGGCCGGTTCGCGGAGTGGGCGCCCTGCCTGGCCAAGTACCGCTACAACACGCCGGCGGCGCCCGCGCGGGCCCGGCTCCTCGCCGACTCCCCGACCCGCGACCGGTTCGAGGTCCGCTTCGACGAGGCGCAGGCGGCGGTGGCGCCGGGGCAGGCGCTGGTGCTGTACGACGCCGCGGAGCCGGCGTGGGTGCTCGGGGGTGGGTGGATCGACCAGGCGCGGTCCCGGTAACCACGCGGGCTGGAGCCCGAGGGCCATTGCGAATCCAGCCGCCTGGGGTACACTCGGTGGGCGGTGCGGAGGGGCCTGATCATGGTGTGTTCCCGGGTGGGATGGTCGTTGGCGGGCGCGGCGGTCGTCGCGGGATGGGCCCTGGTCGTCCCCGGCGCCCGGGGTGACGAGGACTCGTACAAGCTGCTGGGCCTGCGCCCGCCCGTGCGGGGGCCGGCGGTGGGCGGCGCGAACGCCGCCCGGGCCCATCCCGGCGGGGGCGTTCCCGACGCGACCTTCCCCTCGTCCAACGTCGCGCTCCGCGCCTGGATCCCGCTCAACAACTTCCCGGATGGCGCCAACCAGACCTCCGCGGCCGACTGCTGGGGCTACGCGTCTCCGAGCGGGCGCGAGTACGCGATCATCGGTCTGCGCCGGGGCACGGCGTTCGTCGAGATCACCGACCCCGGCTCGCCGGTGCAGGTCGGCTACGTCGCCGGCCCCAACAGCCTCTGGAAGGACGTGACGGTCATCGGCCACCACGCCTACGCGTGCAGCGAGGGCGGGCAGGGGATCCAGGTGATCGACCTGTCGCAGATCGACTCGGGCGTGGTCACGCACGTGCGCAACGTCGGCGCCAACGGGCACTCGACCACCCACACGCTCGTCTCCAATCCCGAGAGCGGCTTCCTCTATGCCTGCGGCTCGAACCTGGGCGGGCTGCTGATCTACGACACCAACCCCGACCCCGCGAACCCCGCGCTGGCCGGGCACTGGACGGGGCGCTACGTGCACGAGGCCCAGATCGTCACGTACACCTCCGGGCCGATGGCGGGGCGCGAGATCGCGTACTGCTTCCCCATCTTCACCAACGACGGCCTGGACGTGGTGGACGTGACGACCAAGGGCGCGCCGGCCCTGCTCGCCACCGGCTTCTATCCCAACGCCAACGGCTCGCACCAGGGCTGGCTCAGCGAGGACCGGCGGTACCTCTACATCGACGATGAGCTCGACGAGGACACCGGGCAGCCGCCATCGCTCACGCGGATCATGGATGTGCTGGACCCGGCGACCCCGGCGTTCGCCGGCACGTTCACCTCCGGCGCCACCGCCAAGGACCACAACCAGTACGTGCACAATGGGCGGATCTACCAGGCCAACTACACCTCGGGACTGCGGGTCTTCGACGCGGCCGACCCCCTGAACCCCGTCCCGATCGGGTTCTTCGACACGCACCCCGAGTCCGACAACGCCGGCTACAACGGCGCCTGGGGGAACTACCCGTTCTTTCCCAGCGGGATCGTGATCGTCAGCGACATCAACCGCGGCCTGTTCGTGCTGGAGGTCGGGGGCTCCGCCACGGTTCCCAACGACCCCTCCGCCCCGGCGGCGGTCGAGACGGCCCCCGGCATCGCCCACGTGACGTGGACCGACAACGCGGACAACGAGGACGAGTTCCACGTGGAGCGCCAGCAGCGCGACGGGAACCGGTGGAGCGGGAACCTCATCGTCGCGACGCCGCCCGCCAACGCGTCGAGCCACGATGACACCCCGGCGCCCGGCGGCTGGCGGTACCGCGTTCGCGCGCTCAACGGCGCCGGACCCTCGGGCTGGACGGCGTGGCGGAAGCTCCAGCTCGGCAAGCCCACGGGCCTGGCCGCCTCCCACCTCGGCGCCGGGGAGGTGCGCTTCGCGTGGACCGACACGAGCGGGCTCGAGGCCGGCTTCACGATCCAGCGCCAGCAGAAGTCCGGCGGGACCTGGACCGCCACCACGGCGTTCTCCGTCGGCCCGAACGTCACCAGCCTCGACGATTTCCCGGGCCCGGGCCAGTTCCGCTACCGCGTCCGGGCCTTCAGCAACGGGAACAACTCCGACTACGCCAAGTGGGTGCAGGTCACGGTGCCGTAGGGCCGGCGGGTCCGCGCGGGACGACGCCGTGTCGGCGCTGGCCCGTTGATCTGAGCCGGGCCGCGGATCCGGGCTGCGGGCGTGGAGGCCGGCACCGATGGTGGTCGGCCGGGCCCGAAGACGCCGATCACGCTGGGGAGCGGGGGTGGGAGAAGGCGAGGGGGAGGGCGCGTCCTGGGCGGCACGCGCTGCCTTGGGGAAGAGCAGGGGCTGGGCGAGCCGGAGGATGGCGATGGCGGCGCGGCGGCGTTCGGCGTTGGCCGCACGCTCCGGGG
>CAYWOF010000149.1:0-7962 GCA_964459825.1 uncultured Phycisphaeraceae bacterium
AGCAGGGTGTAGGCCGAGATGTCGATCGCCGAGAGGTAGGCCGCCCGGGGCGTGGCGATGAACCTCCCGGGCTGGAGGTACTCGCGGTCGGCGAAGGCGATCGAGTGCACGAGGAAGTGCATGGCGTCGAAGGACTCGGCGTAGCGGGCGAACGCCCCGTCGATCTCGGCATCGCTCGAGGCCTCCATCGGCACCAGCCAGGGCTGGGCGACGCCCAGCTCCTCAACCGCCCGGCGGGTGCGGCGCTCGTTCTTCTCCCCGGGCAGGTGGGTGAAGGCGCAGCGCGCGCCGTGCTCGATGAGCGAGCGCGCGATGTGCCACGCGTACGACCGCTCGTTGGCGATGCCGACGATCAGACCGGCTTTGCCGGTAAGCAGGCCCATGGCGCGAGTGTACGAGGGGGCGGCGGCGGGGGCAAAGGGGCACGGAAGCCGAGTGGCCGAGTGGCAGAGTGGCAGAGTGGCAGAGTGACAGAGTGGCAGAGTGGCAGAGTCGAGCGTCCGATTCTGCCCCTTTGCCACTCTGCCCCTTTGCCCCTTTGCCCCTTTGCCCCTTTGCCCCATTGCCCCTCTGCCCCTTTGTCCCTCTGCCCCTTTGGCCGTTTCCCCCACCCATATACTCCGCCCCATGCCTCCCTCGAGCGCCGACATCCGCCGCACCTTCATCGAGTTCTTCCGGGCCAGGCCCGGGGGGGCGGCGGGTGGCCACACCTTCGTCCCCTCATCGCCGGTCGTCCCGCTCGACGACCCGACCCTGCTCTTCACGAACGCGGGGATGAACCAGTTCAAGCCGATCTTCCTGGGCACGGTCGATCCGGCCACGCCGCTGGGGCGTCTGCGCCGCGCCGTCAACAGCCAGAAGTGCATCCGCGCCGGCGGCAAGCACAACGACCTCGAGGATGTGGGCAAGGACACCTACCACCACACCTTCTTCGAGATGCTCGGCAACTGGTCGTTCGGCGACTACTTCAAGGCCGAGTCCATCCGCTGGGGGTTCGAGCTGCTCACGCGGGTCTTCGGCATCCCCGCCGACCGGCTCTACGCGACGTACTTCCAGGGCGAGCCGAACCTCGGCCTGGCGCCCGACCACGAGGCCCGCGACCTGTGGCTGGGGCTGCTCCCCAAGGGCCACGTCCTGCCCGGCGGCATGAAGGACAACTTCTGGGAGATGGGCGACACGGGTCCGTGCGGGCCCTGCTCCGAGATCCACTACGACCGGATCGGCGGGGGGGACGGGCGCGACGCGGGCGCGCTGGTCAACACCGGCGACCCCGACGTCATCGAGATCTGGAACCACGTCTTCATCCAGTTCAACCGGGAGGGGCCCGCGTCGCTCAAGCCGCTCCCCGCCCGGCACGTGGACACGGGCATGGGCCTGGAGCGCCTCGTCAGCGTGCTCCAGAACGTCCGGAGCAACTACGACACCGACCTGTTCGCGCCCATCTTCGCCGCGATCGAGCGCCACACCGGCGCGCGGGCCTACACGGGCCGGCTGGGCGCGGCCGACGAGGGCAACGTGGACACGGCCTACCGGGTCGTGGCCGACCACATCCGGTGCCTGACGTTCGCGCTGACCGATGGCGCCGTGCCCAGCAACGAGGGGCGGGGGTACGTGCTGCGGCGCATCCTGCGCCGGGCCGTCCGCTACGGGCGCCAGATGCTCGGGGCCAGGACCGGGTTCTTCGCGGGGCTCGTCCCCGTCGTCGTGGACAAGATGGGCGAGGCCTTCCCCGAGCTGCGCAAGGACCCCGAGCGCGTGGCCCGGATCATCCGCGAGGAGGAGGAGAGCTTCGGCAAGACCCTCGATCGCGGGATCCGGCTCTTCGACGAGGTCGCGCACGGAGCGATCGGCGCCGCCGACGCCTTCAGGCTCTACGACACGTTCGGCTTCCCCATCGACCTCACGGTTCTCATGGCCCAGGAGCGGGGCCTGACCGTGGATGTCGCGGGCTTCGAGAAGCTCATGGAGGAGGCGCGCGAGCGCTCGCGCGCGGGCGCCCGGGAGGCCGGCGACCGGGAGATGGCGCTCCCCGCCGACGCCGTGGCCCGCCTGCGCCACATGCAGGTCGGGCCCACCGACGACAGCGACAAGTTCCACGGGCGGACCATCGCCGCCCGGGTTGAGGCGATCTGGGATGGCGAGTCCTTCGACGAGGAGACGCGGCCCGAGCGCCACCTGCTCCGCCCCATCGGGCTGGTGCTCGACCGGACCAACTTCTACGCCGAGATGGGCGGGCAGCAGTGCGACCACGGCGTGGTCCGCGTGGCGGCCGAGCGGCGCTCGGGGCGCGACGAGCGGGCCGGGAACGCGGGCGCCGGCGGCGAGTTCGAGGTCCACTCCGTCCGGGCCTTCGGCGGCTACGTGCTCCACATCGGGCGCCGCGCCCGCGGCGAGGTCCGCGTGGGCGATCGCGTCGAGCTGCACGTCGACCAGGGCCGGCGCCAGCCCATCGCGGCCAACCACACGGCCACGCACCTGCTCAACCTCGGCCTGCGCAAGGTCCTGGGCGACCACGTGGACCAGAAGGGCTCCATGGTCGGGCCCGACCGGTTCCGGTTCGACTTCTCGAACCCCGGACCGGCCAGCCCGGCCCAGCTGGGCCGGGTCGAGGAGATCGTCCGCGACCAGATCGCGCGCGACCTGCCGGTCCACGCCGACATCGCGCCCCTCTCGCTGGCCCGGTCGATCGCGGGCCTTCGCGCCGTCTTCGGCGAGGCCTATCCCGATCCCGTGCGCGTCGTCTCGATCGGCCAGCCCGTGCCCGCCCTGCTCGACAACACCGCCAACCCGGCCTGGAAGGACTACTCGATCGAGCTCTGCGGCGGCACGCACTTGGCCTCGACCGGCCAGGCGGGCGAGTTCGCGGTGGTGTCGGAGGAGGCCGTGGCCAAGGGCATCCGGCGCGTCGTCGCCGTGACGGGCGTGCCGGCGCGGGCCGCGCTCGCCGCCGCCGACCAGCTCGGCGCCCGGATCGCCGCCGGCGCGAGGCTCGACGGCGAGGCGCTCGCGGCGGAGGCCGCGGCCATCGCGACCGAGATCGACCAGGTGACGCTCCCCGTGGCGCGCAAGGACGAGCTGCGCCATCGCCTGGCGGAGCTGCAGGAGCGGGTGAAGGCCGCACGCAAGGCCGCCGCGGGCGCCCGGGCCGGCGAGGCGGCGCGCCTCGCCCGCGCCATCGCCGACTCGGCCCTGGCCGCCAACGACCCCGTCGTCGTCGCGACCATCGACGTCGGGAGCGACCGGGCGGCCCTCGAGCAGGCGACCAGGACCATCCGCGAGCGATGCCCCCGCGCCGCCGTGATGCTGCTCTCGCCCGACGAGTCCGACCCCGGCGCGCCCAAGGTCTCCATCATGGCCAGTGTCCCCGACGCCCTGATCCAGAAGGGACTGAAGGCGGGCGACTGGGTGCGCGAGGCGGCGGGAATCCTCGGCGGCAAGGGGGGCGGGCGACCCGATTCGGCCCAGGGCGGGGGGACGCGGGTGGACAAGGTCCGCGAGGCCATCGCCGCCGCCAGGGCCAGCGCCCTCCGGCTGGCCATGTAGAACCGCCGCGGCGCGCGAAAGGCCGCGCCGGGAAGGTGCGCGAAGATGGGGGACCCAATGGCGAATCCCGAGGAACCCCGGCGCCCGGAACCCGACCCGGAGCCCGAATGGCCGTCGGTGCCCCAGCCGCCGCCGCCCCCGCCGATCCCCGACCTGCTCACACGCCCCGTGCCCCGTCCGGCCTCGATGGACCGCCCCAAGGGGCCCCGGACGCCCGGGCTGATCGAGGCGGCGTCCGGCTACGCCGCGGCCATCTCCTTCATCGCCACGGTGTTGGGATTCGGAGCCCTCGGCTGGCTGGTGGATCGCTACGGCGGGACGGGCCCGTGGGGGGTGCTCCTGGGGCTGGGGCTGGGCCTGTTCGGGGCCACCGTCCGGCTGCTGCGGGACATGAACCGGCCGGCTCGATAGGGCGGACAGCCGGATGAACCGACCCGCTTTCCGACCGGGATGCGCCCGGCTATCCTTGTGCCCCCCTGACCCCAAACCCCCCCGCGACCCCGAGTGGAAGCGGCCCAATCGCCCGGTTTCTGAGCGAATCGATGAGCCCCTCGACGGAGACAAGCGGCAACCCCGTTCCGCTCGCGGGCCGAGCCGGCGTTCCTGATCGTCGGGGCATCCATCTTCCGCGCCACGATCGCCATCCTGGCCGGCCTTTGGGTCGCCCGGCAGGCCCCCGAGCGGGCCTTCTGGGTCTCGTTCCTGGTGGTCATGGCGTTCGTGCTCGCCGCCGAGGTCGCGGCCTCGCACCGCCTCCTGAACGTCGTCGCGCCGAGAAGGCCGGGGACCGCGTCATGATCGACCGCCTCCTGACGCTCGGCGCCTCCGACCCCGTCGCCCACGTGGTCAACCACAAGGCGATCGCCACGCCGGACGGGTGGTGGATCTGGTCGGCGAACATGGGCAACCTGCTCGTGGCGGCGATCATCCTGCTGACGGTCGGCCCCTGGGTGGCCCGCAAGATCGCCACGGGCCCCGAGAGCGAGGGGAGCGAGCGCTACCTGACGCGCAGCCGGTTCGCGTCGATGATCGAGGTCATCTGCGTCTACCTGCGCGAGGAGACCGTCCGCCCGCTCCTGGGGGCGCGCACCGATCGCTTCATGCCCTTCCTCTGGACGATCTTCTTCTTCATCCTCGTCAACAACCTGCTGGGCATGGTGCCGCTGCTCGACGCGCACAACCTCATCGCGTACTTCGCGGCGCCCCAGCTCCTCGAGCAGCACCGGGCCTACATCGGCGGGACGCTCACGCAGAACATGTTCGTGACCGGCGGCCTGGCGGCGATCGCGTTCTTCGTCATCAACATCGCCGGCATCCGCGAGCTGGGCCTGGGCGGGTACCTCAAGCACCTGACCGGGGGCGCCCCCGTCGCCATCTGGCCCCTGATGATCGTGGTCGAGTTCGCGGGCCTCTTCATCAAGCCCATCGCCCTGGCGATCCGTCTCTTCGCGAACATGACGGCGGGGCACATCCTGCTGGCGACGCTCTTCGGGTTCATCGGGTACGCCCTGACCGAGGCGTCGAACGTGCTGCTGGGGGGCACGATCGTCGCCCTCTCGGGGGCCGGGGCCATCGCCATCTACTTCCTGGAGCTGTTCGTCGCCTTCCTCCAGGCGTTCGTCTTCATGTTCCTCACCACCGTCTTCATCTCGCTGCTGGCCCACCACGACGAGCACGAGCACGGGCACGCCCACGAGGGGCACGCGGCCCACGCATGAGACCCCGTTCCGGCCCGCTCGACGGCGCGCCGGGCTTTCCCGAGTCGAACCGAACCAGAAAGGCAAGCCACACCATGAAGAGCCTGATCAAGAACACGATCGTCGCCACCGGCGCCCTGGCGCTCCTCGGGCCCGCGCTGGCCCTGGCCCAGGGCGGGCCCGGCGGCGCCGCCGAGCTCCCCAACCTCGTCAAGGGCATCGCCGCCATCGGCGCCGGCCTGGCCGTCATCGGCGGCGGGCTGGGCATCGGCCTGATCGGCAAGGGCGCGGTCGAGTCCATCGCGCGCCAGCCCGAGGCCAAGGGTCCCATCGGGACGAACATGATCCTGATGGCCGCCCTCGTCGAGGGTGCCACGCTCTTCGCCGTCGTCGTGGCCTTCCTCGCCGCCTGATTGGCCCGTTGGTCCGGGCGCGCCCGGCGCCGGACGCCCCCGGAGAAAGGACCCCCCGTGCGCTCCATGCGAGCACTCTTCGTGGCGATCGCGCTGGCGACCGGCCTCCTCCTGTGTGCGCCGTCCTGGGGGCGCACCCACGGCGCGCCCGCCCCGGCCTCCGTTCCGCACGCCGAGCCCGCGCACGAGGCCGGGCACGAGAGCGTCGGCGCCATCCCCTCGCTCAAGCAGGGCCTGATCGTCGGCCTCTCCTCCCTGGTGGTCTTCGGGATCGTGTTCGGCATCCTGGCGACGCAGGTCTGGCCCAAGATCGTCAAGGGCCTGGAGGACCGCGAGGCCAAGATCCGCGACGAGATCGAGGCCGCCGAGCGCGCCCGCAAGCAGGCCAAGGATGCGCTCGAGGACTACGAGCGGTCGCTGGCCGAGGCCCGGGCCGAGGCCCAGAAGATGCTCGAGAATACCAAGGCCCAGCAGCAGGCCCTGGCCGACGAGCTGCGCGCCAAGGCCGACGTCGAGCTCTCGGCCCTGAAGGACCGGGCCCGGCGCGACATCGAGTCGGCCAAGCGCGCCGCGCTCGCCGAGGTCTACGCCGCCACCGGCGACCTCGCCACCTCGGTCGCCGCCCGGATCCTGCGGCGCGAGGTGAGTGCGGCGGACCAGCAGCGTCTCGTCGAGGAGTCCCTGAGCGAACTCGGGGCGCGGAACTGACCCGGAGCGAGCCATGCCCCTCATCGACGCCCCGGCCGACGCGCTCGCCGACATCTACGCCCGCAGTCTCTTCGAGCTGGCCGAGGAGGCGGGGGGCGCGTCCGCCGTCGAGTCGGCCTCCGCCGAGCTGGGGGAGGTCCTGGAGATCGCCCGGACCGACCCGGGCTTCAGCGAGTTCCTGGCCTCGCGCGTGCTGCCCGTGGCCCGGCGGGCCGCCTCGCTCGAGCGGATCCTCAAGGGACGCGTGGGGGACCTGACCCTGCGCTTCCTCCAGGTCCTCAACCAGAAGGGGCGACTGGGGCACCTGCCGGCCATCGCGGCGGCGCTCGACCGGCGCGTGCAGGAGAAGCTCGGTCGCGTCGAGGTGGACGTCTACACCGCCGCGCCCATCGGCCCGGACGCCCTGCGCCAGGTGCGCGAGCGCCTGCGGGCCCAGCTCGGGCGCGAGCCGGTCGTCCACCCCTACACGGAGCCGGCCATGCTCGGCGGGATCAAGCTGCAGATCGGCGACCAGCTCGTCGACGGCTCGCTCGCCACGCGCCTGCGCCGCTTCCGCGACCGCCTGGCGACGGACGGCGCGGCCCGCCTGCGCGCCCGGGCCGAGCGGATCATCGACGACATCGGGAGCGTCTGACGGAGGCCGCGGATCGAGGCGGGTGCGCGCGGGGGGCATCTTCGCGGGAGCGAGCGATCATGGCGAAGAAGACCATCCAGGCCGTGGACGTGAGGGGCAAGCGGGTCCTGATCCGGGTGGACTTCAACGTCCCGCTGGAGGATGGCGCCATCACCGACGACCGGCGCATCCGCGAGGCGCTCCCCACGATCGGGAGCGTGCTGGACCGGGGCGGCTCGTGCGTGCTCATGTCGCACCTCGGGCGCCCGGAGGGCACCGGCTTCGAGGCCGACTCGTCGCTCAGGCCCGCGGCCGACCGCCTGGCCCAGCTGCTGGGCAAGCCGGTCGAGTTCCCCTCGAGCGACTGCGTGGACGACAAGGCCGCGGCGGCCGTCCGGGCCCTCAAGCCCGGCGGAGTGATCCTGCTGGAGAATCTGCGCTTCCACAAGGGCGAGAAGAAGGGCGACCCGGCGTTCGCGGCCAAGCTCGCCGCCTACGGCGATGTGTACGTCAACGACGCCTTCGGGACCTGCCACCGGCCCGACGCCTCCATGGTCGCGGTGCCCCGGGCGATGGCCGGCAAGCCCCGCGTCGTCGGGTTCCTGGTTGAGAAGGAGATCCGGTTCCTCCACGACGCGATCGACAAGCCCGCCAAGCCCTTCGTCGTGGTGCTGGGCGGCGCGAAGGTGTCGGACAAGCTCGCCGCCGTGGAGCGCCTCATCCCCCGGGCCGACGCCATGCTCATCGGCGGCGCCATGGCCTACACGTTCCTCAAGGCCCTCGGCAAGAAGGTCGGCGAGAGCAAGGTCGAGGCCGACCAGCTGGGCGCGGCCAAGCGGGCCCTGGAGCTGGGCGCCAAGAGCCGGTGCGACCTGCGCCTGCCCACGGACCACGTCTGCTCCACGCTCTTCGCCGAGCGCGGCGGCGACATCGAGGTCTTCACCGATTCCATCCGGGACGGCTTCATGGGCCTGGACATCGGTCCCCT
>CAYWOF010000150.1:0-5176 GCA_964459825.1 uncultured Phycisphaeraceae bacterium
ACGACGAGGCGCCTGCGGCGTTGATGGCCCGCGCCGAGTAGCGCCACGCGCCGGGCCCCGGCGACTGCTGCCAGGCGCCCTTCCGGTCGGTCCCCGGAAGGGCCGGGCTCGAGCCCGCCACCACCGCCCCGGTCCAGCTGCTCCCGACCTTCATCTCCCGCAGGAACTCGAAGGCCGTCTCGCACGGCGCGAGGCCCTTCCAGGTGACCTTGACCACGCCGGGGGAGACCTCCGACGCCTTGACCGTTGAGGGCATGGGCGGAGGGCCAAGCCCCACCGAGTAGACGTACGCCGAGCCGGAGTCGTGTGCTCCCGACGTGTCGTCACGCCACGCGCCGATCACCGCGGTACCGCCCGAGAGCGCGACAGCGTCCGCGAACGAATCGCCGGCCTGCCCATCCGAGGCCGCGAACTTGTCCTGCTGACTCCACGTCGTGCCCGAGCGAGCAAAGAGGTACACGGATCCCGGGTTGGGCGTCAGAGTGGCCGTGTCCCCCACCACAACCGTGTCGCTCGAGATAGCGATCGAGGAGCCGAAGTAGGCGGTCTCGGCGCCGTCCGAGGTCATCAGCCTGGACTGCTGCGTCCACACGGTGCCCGATCTCGTGAAGACGTAGACTTCCCCGCGGCCGCCGAAGTTGACCTGAGCGCCGACCACCGCCGTATCTCCCGCGAGGGCCACGGATTGGCCGAAGGCTCCCCTGCCCGTAACAGCCAGGCCCACCCGTGCCTGCTGGGTCCAGAGCGATCCCGAGCGCACAAAGACGTACACCGAGCCCGCGTTCGTTCCCGACGGTGTGTCGTCCCCCCGGGCTCCGATCATGGCCGTGTCGCCCGAGAGCGCCGCCGACCACCCGAGCTGGTCCTCTGCCGCCCCATCCGAGGCCGTGAGCTTGGCTTGTTGCGTCCAGATTGTGCCCGAGCGTGTGAAGATGTACGCCGCGCCCGCGTTCGCGCCGGCCGGTGTGTCGATGTAACTGCTTGCGATGAGGGCGGTATCGCCCGAGAGGGCGGTGCGCGTGCCGAAGTGATCCTCCTGCGCACCGTCCCACGCCGTGAGCTTGGCCTGCTGCGTCCAGACCGTGCCGGAGCGTGTGAAGATGTAGGCCGACCCCGCCTGGATCGCGCCGGTCGCGTCGTTCCGGGCTCCGACGAGCGCTGTGTCACCCGAGAGGGCGACGGACGAACCGAAGGAATCGCCGGTGAAGCCATCGGAGGCTCGCAGCACGGCTTGCAGCGCCCACACGCCGCCCGATCGGGCGTAGACGTACGCCGCGCCCGCGGGGTTCCCGGCCGGGTTCTCGGCGGAGCGGGCGCCCACGAGGGCGGTGTCTCCATCGATGGCGACGTCGCAGCCCATGAGATCGCTTTCCGAATCGTCCGACGCGAGGAGGTGCCCATGCTCCGCCCACACGGTTCCGGAGCGCACGAAGGCGTACGCCGACCCGCAGTCGGTGCTCCCGAGCACATCGTCGAGCATGGCCCCCGCCACGACCAGGTCGCTATCGATCGCGACCGAGTAGCCGAGCCAGTCGTCGTACGTGCCGTCCGACGCCGCGAGCCGGGCCTGCTGCGTCCAGACCGTGCCCGAGCGCGTGTAGACATAGGCGAGACCGGTTCCCCAGACCGGCCCCGACTCGTCGGAGACTGCGCCCACCACGACGGTGTCGCCCGAAACCCCGATGGAGTATCCGAAGGCGTCACCGGCGGCATTCGCGGCCGAGAACTTGGCCTGCTGCATCCAGACCGTGCCCGAGCGCACGAACACGTACGCCGAGCCGGAAGCGGCGCCGGCGGGGGTGTCCTCCGGCACGCCAACGGCCACCGTGTCCCCCGAGATGGCCACCGCGCGACCGAACCGATCCCCCACGGTCCCGTCGGAGGCCATGAGCTTGCCCTGCTGCGTCCAGAGCGTGCCCGAGCGCGTGAAGACGTACGCCGCGCCGGCCTCGATCCCGGCCGGCGTGTCCGCCTTGTAGGCACCCGCCACGACGGTGTCGCCCGAGATCCCCACGGAGTACCCCAGTCGATCGTCCGCTGCCGCGTCCGCTGCGGTGAGCTTGGCCTGCTGCGTCCAGGTTGTTCCTGAGCGAAGGAAGACGTAGCACGATCCGGCGGCGGAGCCGGCGGGCGTGGTGTCACCGGGCGAACCGACCACGACGGTCTCCCCCGCGATGCCGACGGCCGTGCCGAACTGATCGCCGGGCGCCGCGTCGAGGGGGACCAGCTTCGCTTGGTAGGTCCAGGACCCGTACTTCCGCGTGAACACGTGCGCCGACCCCGCCTCCGCGCCGGCGGGCGTGTCGTCCCGGTACGCTCCCACCACGATCGTGTCGCCGGCGATCGCGACGGAGACACCGAAGTGATCGTCCGCGGTCGTGTCGGCGGACCTGAGATGAGCGTGGACGGACCACGACGCCCCCGAGCGTTTGTACACGTACGCCTCGCCCGAGTCGGCTCCGAAGGTGTCGGCCTTGTACGCGCCGACGACGGCCGTGTCCCCCGACACCGCCACGGAAACCCCGAGCTTGTCGTTGGCCTCGCCTCCTGCGCCCCCAGGCGACGCGATCAGATGCGCCACTTCCGTCGCCGTCAGGCACTGTCCCGCGGCCGCCCCCGCCATCAGCACCGACCCCACCAGACCCGCCGCCATCGCACACTTCCGGCGCATGACCCGCTCCTTTCCAGACCCTCCACAAGCCGCGCACACCCGGGCCGACCGCGTCGGGCCGGCCCCGGCCCCCAAGCCCGCGAACGGCGCGATCTGCCTGGTCAAAAAAGAAGTAGAAAATCGGCGTTCGGAGTCCGGTTTGAGGGTCGGGAGGTGTGCGGTCTCCCGGTCCGCGCAGCGCTTGGCGTCTTGGCCTCACGGATCACCGCTCGACCCTCAACCCGAGCCACAGGGCAGGTTCGAACTGGGGGCCCATCTGGCGAATCGAGTTATCGGGCCTCCCAACAACCGGGGGGGGGCCGGACTTGAGTCCATGGCGCATCTCGGCTAAGAACAGGGCCCAGACTGGCCCCCGGATGGGGCGAGTCCCTCCTCGGCCGCGCGTGGACCCGGGGCGGGATCTCCTACCCCTTCGCCTGACGTCTGCACGGCCGCCCGGGTGACTGGGGACCCGAGCAGCCCGGAGTTGCCCCGTATGGCGACGATCGAGATCAAGGACCTCTCCAAACGCTTCGGCCCGATCCTCGCCGTCGACCGCGTCTCCTTCACGGTCGAGCGGGGCGAGGTCCTCGGCTTCCTCGGGCCCAACGGCGCCGGCAAGAGCACGACCATGAAGATGGTCACGGGGTTCCTGGCCCCCACCGGGGGAACCGCCGTGGTCTGCGGGCACGATGTGGTGCAGGACCCGCTCTCGGTCAAGGAGAAGGTGGGGTACCTGCCCGAGGGGGCGCCGGCCTACCCGGACATGACCCCGTCGGGCTTCCTGAAGTTCGTCTCCGATGTGCGGGGGCTCAAGGGGGAGGAGCGCAAGAGGCGGACGGCCGAGGTGGTGTCGAAGGTCCACCTCGAGGGCGTGATGCAGCAGACCATCGAGACCCTCTCGAAGGGCTACAAGCGCCGGGTCGGGCTGGCCCAGGCGATCCTGCACGACCCCGATGTGCTCATCATGGATGAGCCGACCGATGGCCTGGACCCCAACCAGAAGCACGAGGTCCGGACGCTCATCCGGGAGATGGCCCGCGGCGGCGCCAAGGGGCCCAAGGCCATCGTCCTCTCCACGCACATCCTGGAGGAGGTGGAGGCCGTCTGCACCCGGACGGTGATCATCGCCCGCGGGCGGATCGTCTTCGACGGCACGCCCGCGGCCCTGGCGGCGCGCAGCCGGCACCACAACGCCGTGACCGTCGCCCTGCGGGCCGAGACCGCCACGGGCGGGCGGATCCGCGAGGAGCTGGCGCGGGTGCCCGGCGTCCTGAGCGTGGAGGACGGAGGGGGGAGCAACGGCCGGGTGCGCTACACGCTCTTTCCCAAGGGCGGGCGGGCGATCGCGGCGGACGTGGGCCAGCTGGCCAAGAACCGGGGCTGGGAGGTGGACGAGATGCGCATCGAGTCGGGGCGCTTGGACGAGGTCTTCCGCGAGATGACCGGGGGCGCGGCGGGGGGAGGGAAGGCGTCATGAGGCAGCTCCGCGCGGTCTGGCCCGTGATGAAGCGGGAGCTCTCCGGGTACTTCGCCACCCCGGTGGCCTACGTCTTCGTGGTCATCTTCCTCTTCCTCAACGGGGTGTTCACGTTCCAGCTCGGGCGGTTCTACGAGGCGGGGCAGTCGGACCTGCGCCCGTTCTTCACCTGGCACCCGTGGCTCTACCTGTTCCTCATCCCCGCCGTGGCCATGCGCCTGTGGGCCGAGGAGCGCAAGACGGGCACGATCGAGCTGCTCATGACGCTCCCGGTGCCGCTGGCCTCCGCCGTGCTGGGCAAGTTCCTGGCGGCGTGGGCGTTCTGCGGGATCGCGCTGGCGCTGACGGCGCCGATCTGGATCACGGTGAACTACCTGGGCGACCCGGACAACGGGGTGATCGTGGCCGGGTACATCGGCTCGTTCCTCATGGCGGGGGGCTTCCTGGCGATCGGGTCGTTCGTGTCGGCGCTGACCAAGAGCCAGGTCATCGCGTTCGTGGTGGCGGTGGTGCTGTGCTTCGGGTTCCTCATCAGCGGGCACGAGCCGGTGATGGCGTTCTTCAGCGGGTGGGCCCCGCAGGTGGTGCTGGACGCGATCGCGCGCTTCAGCTTCCTGACGAACTTCGAGGGGCTGTCCAAGGGCGTGATCGACCTGCGGAGCCTCGTGTTCTTCGTGTCGCTCATCGCGGTGTTCCTGTTCGCGGGGGCGGTGGCGCTCGACGCGCGCAAGGCGCGATAGGAGGTCGGGCATGAACCGGCGGGTGCTGTCCATCGGGGCCCTGGTGATCGCGGCGGTGCTGTTCTTCGCGATCAACATCCTCTGCGCCACGACGCTCCGCTCCGCGCGCGCGGACCTGACGGAGAACCGGCTCTTCACCCTCACGGCCGGCTCGAAGTCGATCGCGCGCAAGGTGGCCGAGCCCATCACGCTGCGCCTGTACTTCTCCACCCAGGCGGGGAACGCGGTGCCCGAGATCAAGGCCCACGCCACGCGGGTGCGCGAGCTGCTCGAGGAGTACGCGCGCCTCTCGGGCGGGAAGATCCG
>CAYWOF010000150.1:5186-7934 GCA_964459825.1 uncultured Phycisphaeraceae bacterium
CCCCGAGCCGTTCTCGGAGCAGGAGGACGCGGCCGCGGGGGCCGGGCTCATCGCGATCCCGGTCGGGGGCGCGCGGATCTACCTCGGGCTGGTGGGGGTCAACTCGACCGACCAGACGGAGGTGCTCCCGGTCCTCGACCCGGGCAAGGAGCAGTTCCTCGAGTACGACGTCTCGCGCCTGATCCACACGCTGAGCACCCCGACCAAGCCGGTCGTGGGGCTCTGCTCGTGGCTGCCCATCGACGGCGGCCGGTTCGACCCCATGACGGGCCAGATGGACCAGCGCCCGCCCTGGGTCGTCGTGCAGCAGGTCCGCCAGCTCTTCGAGGTCAAGACCGTGGAGACGGACGTGGCGTCCATCCCGGCGGACATCGGGGTGCTGGTCCTGGTCCACCCCAAGACCCCGAGCGACCGCATGCTCTACGCCCTGGACCAGTTCGTGCTCCGGGGCGGGCGCCTGATCGTGTTCGTCGATCCCAACGCCGAGCTGGACCTGCCGCCGGGCGCCGAGCAGAACCCCATGCTGGCGATCCAGCACAAGAAGGAGTCCGGCCTGCCCCGGCTCTTCCAGGCCTGGGGCCTGCGCCTGGTCGAGGCCACGGTCGCCGCGGACCGCCAGGCGGCCATCACGGTCAACAGCGGGGACCGGAACCGTCCGAGCGAGACGCCCTTCATCGTCTACCTGGACCTGCGCGAGGCGAACCTCGACCGGAGCGACGCGGTCACGGGGCAGGTCGCGCACCTGACGATGGGCACGGCGGGCATCCTGGAGAAGGTCGACGGCGCAACCACGACGTTCACGCCGATCATCCGCACCAGCGACCAGTCCCAGCGGATCGCGCAGTCGCGGGTGCAGTTCTTCCCGCAGCCCGAGGAGATCCTCAGGGACTTCGTGCCCAGCGGCGAGGTCCTGACCCTCGCGGCCCGCGTCACCGGAAAGGCGGCGACGGCCTTCCCCGAGGGCGCGCCCGAGCCGCCGGCCGAGGGGGAGACGGCGCCCTCCCACCTGGCCGAGTCGGGCCAGGCGGGCATCAACGTGATGGTCGTGGCGGACACGGACCTGCTGGCCAACCGGTTCTGGGTGCAGGAGACGGTGTTCGGCCCGGCCAAGTTCGCCGACAACGCGGACCTGGTGCTCTCGGCCCTGGACCAGCTGGCCGGCTCGACGGACCTCATCTCCGTGCGGGCGCGCGGGTCCTACACCCGGCCGTTCACGCGGGTGCAGCAGATCCGCGCGGCGGCGGAGCAGAAGTACCTCAACCAGCAGACGGCCATCGAGGCGCGCATCAAGGAGACGGAGGAGAAGCTCCGGACGCTCCAGTCGGCCCGCCCCGAGGGCGCCCAGGGACAGTTCCTCCTCTCGCCGGAGCAGGAGGAGGAGATCATGAAGCTCAACCGCGACCTGGTGGAGGGCAAGCGCGAGCTGCGCCAGGTGCGGTTCAGCATGAACCAGGACATCGAGCGCCTGGGCTCGGTGCTCAAGGTGCTCAACATCGGCGCGATCCCGCTGGTGGTGTGCGCGGTCGCCATCGCGCTCGGCGCCTACCGGGCGCAGCGGCGCCGGGCGGACCGGGGCGCGGCGGGGGCGGGCTGAACCTATCGGAGGGACGCAGCGTGAAGGGGAAGTGGGTCGCCATTCTCGCGATCGTGACGGTCCTGGTCGGCGTGCTGGCG
Source organism: uncultured Phycisphaeraceae bacterium (assembly GCA_964459825.1). Lineage (GTDB taxonomy): Bacteria > Planctomycetota > Phycisphaerae > Phycisphaerales > UBA1924 > CAYWOF01. Next base: position 6,861 of record CAYWOF010000150.1, read on the forward strand.
GCGGTGGCCGTGCTGAACCAGCGCTCGCGCACCGCCCCGGCCGGCGGGGGCGGACGCCTGCTCCCCACGCTGGCCCAGCGCCTCAACGACGTGGCGAGGATGACCATCACGCGCGGCGCGACGACGACCCACCTGGAGCGCCGCGCCGGCGCCGAGGGCCAGGAGGGCGGGTGGGTCCTGCCCGAGCACGGCGGGTTCCCGGCCAAGTTCGAGACGGTCAAGACGGCGATCGTCACCCTCTCGAACCTGGAGATCCTCGAGCCCAAGACCGCCAACCCCGAGCTCTACCCGAAGATCGGCGTCGAGGATCCCAAGCCCCCCGAGACGCCCGACGAGACCGAGGAGCCCGGTGCGGGCGAGTCGATGGCGACGCTGGTGACGCTGGCCGATGCGCAGGGGCAGACGATCGCCTCGCTCATCGTGGGCAAGCCGCGGACCGCGACGAGCTTCGTCTCCAACGATGTGGACTTCTACGTCCGGCGCGCCGGGGAGGCCCAGTCGTACCTGGTGCGGGCCCCGCGCCAGTCGCGCCAGGATGTTCCCGCCGACCCGATGCAGTGGGTGGAGCGCAACCTGCCCGCCCTGCCGCGCGATCGCGTGGCCCGGGTGACCCTCCTGCACGCCGACGAGCTGGTCTCGATCTGGCGCAACGGGCCGACGGAGACGAGCTTCAAGGTGGACGATGTGCCGCCCGGGCGCGAGCTCAAGTTCGGCACCGTGGCCGACTCGCTGGCCACGGCCCTGGCGTTCGTGAGCTTCGACGATGTGGGGGCGGCCAAGGACGTGAGCTTCGAGCCCGCCCCCGGGGCGCCGGCGGAGGATGGGCCCGTCACGGCCGAGTTCAAGACGTTCGACGGGCTCACCGTGACGGTGCGCACCATCAAGCGCGACGGGAAGGTGTGGGCCACGTTCGAGGCGTCGGCCTCCGAGCCGGTGGCCCCGGTGCCGACGATCGGCCCCCTGGCCGAGGGGGAGGCGCCGCTACCCGAGCCGCCCGAGGCTCCGGCGGGCAAGACTCCCGAGGAGATCGCCAAGGAGGTCGAGGAGTTCAACGCCAAGGTCTCGGGCTGGGCC
>CAYWOF010000151.1:0-7904 GCA_964459825.1 uncultured Phycisphaeraceae bacterium
GGCGACGGCGGGAGCGCGCCGACGGCCCCGTCCGGATCGCCGATCGTGCCGAACATGACCTCGTAGCGCCACCCGTCCTTGGCCTGGCGCGGGCCGAAGCGGAGCAACCCGATCGGAGTCTGCAACTCCGTCATGCCGCCGAAACGCTCGCTCGGCTTGACCGGCAGCGCCTCGGGCGCCATCGCGAGCGTCGCGCCCACCCGGGCGTGGATCTGCCCGGCCTGCTCCTCGCCCTCGGTCAGGGCGCTGAAGACCACCCCATACCCGAGGGCCCCCTCGATGGGCTCATCGCTGTACGTCACCGCCAGCCGGCCCGGCCGGGCGAGCGTGGTCAGCACCATGCCGATGGTGGAGGCCGCCTCCGGCGGCATGTCGGGAACCTGGTGCGGCAGCTCGCGCAAGCGCGCCGGGATCATCGCCAGCGCGCCCGCCAGGGCCTTGTCCTTGGCGTCGGGCATCATCGCCGCGAACCCCGCGTGATCGACGATGAGCACGGTCGTGGGACCGGTGGGCGGGGCACCCTCCACGCCTCCGCCCAGCGCGGGCGCGCAAACCCACCCGGCCGCCACGGCAAGGGCCCCCGCCAAACCCGCGCGACGCAGTCCGTTCATTCGGTGTCCGCTCATCTCGTGTCTCCGGTTGGGGGCCGACGAACGTCCCGTCGCCAAGCCACGGCCCAAGGAACCTATCCTATCGGCCCACCGGTTGATACGGTTCTTACCCGGGTCCGTTTCACCATCTGCCCGGCCGGCCCGGAGGTCGAGCGACGTCCCAAGCCCCCCCAGAACGGGTCCTGATCATCCGCCCCAGCGCCCTGGGCGATGTCTGCCGCACCGTGCCCGTCCTGGCCAGCCTGCACCGGGCCTGGCCGGGCGCGGGCATCGATTGGCTCGTCCAGGACGCGTACGTGCCCGCGATCGAGCACCACCCGGCCCTGGCCCGGGCCGTGCCCTTTCCCCGCAAGCGGTTCTCCGCGCTCCTCAAGCGGGCCCGACCGGGAGAAGTGCTCGAGTGGCTCGGATCGCTGCGCCGCGCCCGGTACGACCTGGTGCTCGATTGCCAGGGCCTCCTGCGCAGCGGCGTCTTCGCGTGGTACACGCGCGCCCCGCGGCGTGTCGGGTACGCCGATGCCCGGGAGCTCGGCTGGCTGGGGCTCAACGAGCGCATCGAGGCTCCGCGCTCGATGCACACCGTGGACCGCATGCTCGCCCTCGTTCGGGCCATCGGCGTCGAGGTCGTGCCGGAGATGCGTCTGTACGCCTCACCCCAGGCCCGCGACCGGGTCCGCGCCGATGCCGCGCTCGCCGGCCGGCGCTTCGTCGTTCTGGCCCCGACCAGCCGCTGGCCGGGCAAGCGCTGGCCCGCCGAGCGGTTCGCCGGCGTGGCCCGGACCCTGCTCGACGGCGGCGCGACCGACGCGATCGTCCTGGTCGGTGCGCCGGCCGAGCGGGACCAGGTCGCCCCGCTGCTGGAGCTGGCCGCGCGCGAGCCTCGGGTGCTCGACCGCGTCGGCTCCACGGGCCTGGCCGACCTCCTGGCCCTGGTCGAGGCCTCGTCGCTCGTGATCGCCAACGACTCCGCGCCGCTGCACATGGCCGTGGGTTTCGATCGACCGTGCGTCGCGCTCTACGGGCCCACACGCAGGGACCTGGTCGGTCCGTACCAGCGCGATGGCGACGTGATCCAGCACGTGCGCCCGGACGACCGCATGGACCACAAGGACGGACCCCGCGGTCGAGCGCTCATGGAGCGGATCACGGTCGAGGAGGTGGTCGCCGCCGCGACACGCCGGCTGCCCACGTAGAAAAGGCCCGGCGTCGTTCCCGGGCCTTGGGTCCACGTCGCCGCACCCGGGCGGGCGAGTCAGCCGTTCTTCCGCTCGAACTCCCGCATGAAGTCCGCCAGCGCCCGGCACCCGGCCTCGGGCATCGCGTTGTAGATGCTGGCGCGCATCCCGCCCGCGGCCCGGTGGCCCTTGAGCGTGTCGAGCCCCGCCTTCTGGGCCTCCTTGCAGAACCGGTCGTCGAGCTCCTCGGTCGCGCACCGGAAGACCACGTTCATGAGCGAGCGGCTGTCGGCCCGGGCGTGCGCTTTGTAGAACCTGGACGCGTCGAGCACGTCGTAGAGGATCTTCGCCTTGGCCGCGTTCCGCCGGGCGATCGCCTCGAGACCGCCCTGCTTCAGGATCCACTTGAAGACCAGCCCCATCACGTGGACCGCGAACACGGGGGGCGTGTTGGGCCGCGAGATCTCCCCCGGATAGGTGCGGTACTGGAGCAGGTCGGGGATGTCCCGGCTGCCCTTCTCGACCAGGTCGTCGCGGACGATCACCAGCGTCACGCCCGCCGGCCCCAGGTTCTTCTGCGCCGAGGCGTGGATCAGCCCGTACTGGCTCACGTCGATCGGCCGGCTGAACATGTTGCTGCACATGTCCACCACCAGCGGCGCCCCGTTCGGGACCTTGGGCGTGTAGTGCCACTCCGTGCCGTAGATCGTGTTGTTGGCGCAGTAGCACACGTACGCGGGGTTCTCGCTGAACCTCAGCTGGGCCTGCGTCGGGATGTAGTTGTGGTTGGTGTCCTTGCTGGTCGCGGCCAGGTGGACCTTGCCCCACGCCCCCCCGGGCCGGTTGGCGACGTCGAACGTCTTCTGGGCCCAGTAGCCGGTCACGATGTAGTCCGCCGTGCGGTCGCGCGGGAGCAGGTTCATCGGCACGATGAAGTTCTGCGCGCTCGAGCCGCCGGTCATGAACAGGACCCGGTAGTTGGCCGGGATGTTCCCGACCTTGCGGCAGTCGGCCTCGGCCTCCTCGAAGATCCGGTCCACCACCTTCCCTCGATGGGAAAGCTCCATGATCCCGATCCCGCTCCCGGCGCAGTTCCACAGGTCATCCTGCGCCTGGCGGATCACCTCGTCCGGAAGCACCCCCGGGCCCGCCGAGAAGTTGAACACCCGGTCCGTCGTCGTCCTGGCAGCGCCGGGTGCGCCCGGCGCCTTGCTCTGCATGGTCGTCATGTCGCCTTCGCTCCCGCGGGCTTGCCCCGCACCACCGTGACACCGTTCGCCAGCTCCGTCTCGTTCACGCAGTTCTCCACGCGCCCCGTCGCCCCGAACATCCGCACGAGGCGGACCACCTCGTCGGCCACCGCCGCCTGCGCCTGGTCCGTGCTCGCCCCGACGTGGTGCGTGCAGACCACCCACGGCAGCCGGGCCGTCGGGCTGTCCCACGGCGCCTCGGTCTGGGCGGGCTGGTTCTCGTGGACGTCCAGCCCCGCCCGGATGCCCTTGCTCTGGATCGCCTCGCGCAGGGCCGCCTCGTCCACAAGGCTCCCGCGCGAGGTGTTGATCAGGTACGCGCCGGGCCTCATCGCCGCGAGGAACTCGCGTCCGATGAGCTTGGTGGTCTCCGGGGTGGCGGGCAGATGGACCGTGATCGCGTCGGAGCGCCGGGCCATCTCGTGGAGCGCCGCCACGTCGGTCCCCAGCCACCCGGCGCCGAGGTCGCGCGCCCGCTGCTCGGTGAAGACGATGTCCCAGACGTAGACCCGCATGTCGAAGGCCAGGGCCCGCTTGACGACCTCGCGCCCGATGGCCCCGCACCCCGCGACTCCCAGCGTCGAGCCCTTGAGCCCCCGGGCTTTGGAGAACTCCTTCTTGTTCCACTGGCCCGCGCGCGCCTGGATGGTCTGGTCCGGAATCCGCCGATCGGCGCACAGGAGCAGGCCCATGGCCAGCTCGGCGACGGCCACGGCGTTCATGCCCGGGCAGTTGCACACGGCGATGCCGGCCGCCGTGGCCGCGGGCACGTCGATGTTGTCCACGCCCGAGCCGGCCCGGACGATCAGGCGCAGGCCCCGGGCCGCCTGGAGGACCGGGGCCGGGACCTTGGTCGAGCGGACGATGAGCACCTCGGGCGTCGCCTTGGTCAAGGCCGCGGGGAGCCCGGCCGTGCCCGCCCCGGGCTCATAGGCCACCTGACAGCCCAGCTCCTGGAGACCCTCGAGGCCGGCGGCCTCGAACTTGTCCACGACCAGCACTCGCACAGCCGCCGCTCCCGTCTGCCTGTCCACCCTCCACAGCGTTGGTTCCGGCTCTACCCGGATACTCGCCCGCCGATTCCTGGCCGACCGTGGCCCTACTGACATCCCTGCGCGAGCGCGGTGTTGAACGCCACGAAATCATTGATGTTCCACGCCCCATCGCAGTTGAAGTCGGCGCGACCCTGCCCACTCGCGAAATCGGTTTGAAAAGCCACAATGTCAATGACGTTAACCACGCCGTCGCAATTGTAGTCACCCAGACAAACCAGCGGCCGACAGGCGTATCGAGCGACGTTGCGAACTGGATTGCACTGCGGCCCGACGAACCAGCCCCCCACATAAAGATAGCCCTCATGAACTTGAAGGTCATAAACTGCAGGACCATTCCTCGTTGGGTCATACGGCCCGATTTCCGACCAACCTCCTCCGCTGAAGCCCGCGATCTGGGTCTGCGGAGTATTCAGAGGCTTTAGCCCAAGACCGGCAACAATCAATAACTCAGTACCGGCGCAGGGTGCGTAGGCATCCAGAGCATGAACAACTTCACCGGAGGACGATTGATAATCGTAGTTTGGAAGTCGATTCCATGAGGGTGGAAACGTTCCTACATAATACTCAATAGGGCCGTACCAGTCGATTCCAGGAAGCAACTGAGCTCTGTTCCCACCCGCGTAGAGAATCCCATTCCAATTGAAATACCTGACGACACTAAACACTGGCCCGGGCCGACCGGGTCCCCCATCCAACGTGAGCCACTCCTGTCCGTTCCACTTGGCTCCCCCCCAGTACGTCAAGAGCGGAAAGTCTCGCCTGAGGACGCCGCCCGCCAGTAACCGAGAGCCAGTCCCGTCGTTCCCCGTATCAAGCCCAACGACGCCATACCACGAACTCGCCATCGTCGTCCCAACAAGGCCCCAGGATTGCGTTAGAGGGTTCCAGCGGTAGACCCCCGGATTGACGACGGTACCGCCAGCATCACCCAGGTACAGTGAGTAATCCGGTGCCGGCCCGATCGCCAGAGTCAGGATCTGAGTCGCAGTGGGCAACCCATTGTCCACATCAACCCAACCAGACGGGCTCAGTCTGGCAACATTAATCGTCTGGACTGCACCCATCCCGCTTCCCGCAGTGTCGAACTTGCCCACCACCCACAAATCATCCCCGAAGCCATCATTGTACTGGATCACGTCGTTCACGACAGCCCCGCTTCCCGAGACGCCACCGAGTACGTCGTGCCAATTCGTTCCATCCCAGCGCGCGAGAAAACTCACCGGGACCCCACCCGCCTCCGTGAAGGCTCCCCCAGCGTAGAGACTCCCTTGATACACACCCAGGCAGTTTACCGTTCCCCCGATGCCTGTGGCGCTTCCGAAGCATCGATCCCAGTTCGGTTGTGCGCTAGCGCGCCCATCTGGCGAGACACCGATCACCACAAAGGCAAGGATCGCGATTGCAAAGCGGCATAACGGTTGGTAGTAATGGCTCACGGCGCAACCTCCTGTGAGTTGGCGCAGCTCAGTGTGGCGCGACTCTCCGAGAACACACCAACTCTCTGAAATCACCATCCTTCCACTTCGTTTCCGCCATAGTCGACACCGAATCGGCCTGCTCGCGTCCATCGATAGTAGCCGATCACCTGTTCAATCGGCTGACCTGTGCTCGTTGGAGGTTCCCATGTGTCTGGATTGTAGTTGAAAATCGTCGGCGTGGGTTCGGTCGGAAAATTCGGCCGCCAGCCCTTGTTGGTGTTGCTCGTCAGGTGGATGTTGACCGACGAGTCGTAGGAGAGGAGCGTGACCTTGGCGTTGGGCACACCGAAGAACAGCTGCAGGTTACCGAAGTGGCGCTGGTGCTGGTCCTGCATGTGGGTCTTGTTGGACGGGAAGGCCACGCTCGAGAGGCTGATGTTGCCGAGGTTGGCGAAGTTGTGGACCTGGTAGACGTTGTGCTGACCGGCCTGGGCCACGCGGTACGGGGCGTTGCTGGCATCGTACGAGGCGCTCGTCGCCTGGTAGCTGGAGCTGTACGGCCAGCGCTTGACGTTGTTCGAGCCCGTGCCCGCCGGGCAGGGCTGGAAGAGCCCCGCGTCGAAGCCCTTCGGGTCGGTCTGCCACAGCAGGCGGTGGCGGTCTTCCGGGCACACGACCATCTTCTCGGGGAGGCGCGAGGCCAGGTAGTCCTGCACGACCAGGTGGGTGTAGAGCACGTGCGGGATCCAGCCGCTGATCTGCTGCAGGTCCGGGCGCTCGGCCCGGCGCCGGATGATGTCCACCGCCTGGTTGGCCGCCGCCTGCAGGTCGCTCGACGCCAGCTGCAGCCCCGGGAGCGAGGCCGGGTACTTCACGTCCCGCTTCCACGTGAACGCGAAGATCCGGTCCTGGTAGTCGGCGGCGTAGGTGCTCGTCGCCACCCCCAGCTGTTTCAGGTTCGACACGCACACGGCCAGCTTGCCCGCGCGACGCGCCTCACCCAGGGCAGGCAGGAGGATTCCGATCAGCAGCGCGATGATCGCGATCACCACGAGCAGCTCGATCAGCGTGAAGGCGCGCGAACGGGACCCGAGTGGCTTGCACATGGCTGTTTCTCCGCGGCGGCGCCCCCGGGGGCCGGACGCCGCCTCTGCTCTGTGTGCGCCCGCGAGAGAGTTCTCGACCGGGACGCACCGGCCCAGCCTACACGGCCGCGCCGGCTTTGTCGAGTGCCGGACACGCCCCGGTTCACCGGGGGGTGCTTCCCCGACCCTCGCCATGTCTCCCGCGCCAGACGCGGGAGGCAACGCCAAACTACCCATTCCGATCCGGAATGAGCCTGGTGTCGTCAGTTCTGGCCCGTGTCGATCTCGGTTCCGCCCCAGTCAACCCCGAAGATGCCCCCGCGGGTCCAGCGGTAGTAGCCCTTCACCTGCTCCGTGGGCAGGCCGGTCGTCGTGGGCGCCTCCCAGACGTCCGGCTGGTAGTTGTACAGGGTCGGATTCGGGCTCGTGGGGGCGTTGGGCTGCCACCCCTGGTTCGTGTCCCCGGTGATGCGCACGTTCACCGAGGTGTCCATCGCCAGCAGGGGCTGGCGCGCCTGGGTGACCCCGAAGTACATCTGCTGGCGCCCGAAGTGGCGCTGGTTCTGGTCGTGCATGTGCAGCTTCTCGGAGGGGTAGGCCGCCATGCTCAGCTTGATGTTGCCCAGCGACGCCGCCGCCGGCACGACGTAGTAGTTGTGCGCCGTCGACTGCGTGATGCGCAGGCCCGCCCGGTTGTTGTCGTACGAGGCCGTGGTCACCTGGTAGCTGGAGCTGTACGGCCAGCGCTTGCCGTTGTTGCTCCCCGGCCCGTTGCCCGCCAGCGAGGGCGCCGGCTGGAAGATCCCCGCGTCGAAGCCCTTCGGATCGGTCTGCCAGAGCAGGCGATGCTGGTCCTCCGGGCAGACCACCATCTTCTCCGGCAGGCGCGAGGCGAGGTAGTCCTGGATGACCAGGTGCGTGTACAGCACGTGCGGGATCCACGGGTGGATCGGCGCGATGTCCTCGCGATCGGCCCGGCGCCGGAAGATGTCCACCGCCTGGTTGGCGGCCGCGTCCAGGTCGCTCCCCGCGTTGTTCAGGTCGGGGAACTTGCTGAGCTTGTCCCCCTTCTTCCAGGTGAACGAGAAGAGCTTGTCCTGGTAGTCGGCGCCGTAGCTGTGGGTGGCGACGCCCAGCTGCTTCATGTTGGAGACGCACACCGCGAGCTTGCCCGCGCGACGGGCCTCGCCCAGCGCCGGAAGCAGGATGCCGATGAGCAGCGCGATGATCGCGATGACGACCAGCAGCTCGATGAGCGTGAAGGCGCGACGATGCCGTGACATGGTCCGTGCTCCTTTCGGTTCGCGAGC
>CAYWOF010000152.1:0-7898 GCA_964459825.1 uncultured Phycisphaeraceae bacterium
AGGCCGCGTCCAGGTGCTGCACGGGCGCCGTGATGGCGCGTGCCAGGTCGAGCATGGCCCGGGCGCTATCGCCCTCGGCGTGGGTGAGCTCGAGCATGCCGGCGGTATCGTCCTGCTCGGCCAGGGATTTCAGCAGGCGCAACGTTCCCAGTGGCGTCGAGGGGTCGGCCGCGGCCGTTGCGCCGGGCCCGGGCTCGGGCGCGCCGGGCTCGGACGGGGCGATCTCCTCGGCGCCCTCGATGGTGCGCTGGCCGTTCGACATGCGGTTGACCCGGCTGGCCAGCCTGGCGTTGACCTGGTTGAGGCGGTCGCCCGCCTCCCCCCGGGCCCCTGCGCCCCGGTACGCGCCGGCCGCCGCCTCGTACGCATCGCAGGCGGCGCTCGACGCCTCGGACGCCTGGGCCTTGGCCTCTTCGGCGGCCTGTCGGTGCGCGTCCGCATCGGGGAGGGGCGGCGTCAGGCCGGCGAGGTGGCTCATCAGCTCGGTGTGCGCCTCGAGCTCCTGCGCCCGCATCGAGTGCATGTCCCCCAGGGCCTGCTGGGCCGTGCCCTCGGCGAGCTTGGCCGCCATGCGCGAGCCCGCGTCCGCCTGAGCGCTCCGCGCCGAGGAGGCCGCCTTGGAGAAGGTGTCGATGGCGTCCTGCATCGCCTCGAGGAAGGACCGGCCACCCTCGCCCCCGTCGCTGGCGCGGGGGCCGACCCGCAGGGCGGCGAGTTCCCCGAGCGCAGTCTGAACCTCGGTCGCCGCCTGCCGGGCGGCCTCGCGGGCCGACTCGGCCCGGGCCTTGGCGCTCGCGCCGCGGCGCGCCACCTCCTGCTTGGCCTCGCCCAGGAGGCGTTTCTGGCTCTCGAGCTTCTCGATGTCGAGCTGGATCAGGTTGGCCTGCGGGGCGGACTTCTCGGCCTGGGCCTCGAGGCCCGCGGCCTCGGCCTCGAGGGCATCGGCCTGCCGCCGGATCGTCCGCGCTTCCTTCTGGATCGACTCTCCCTCGACGGCGGAGACATCGGCCAGGCGGGCGAGGAGGGCGCCCTCGCGCTCGCGCAGGGCCGCCGCCTCGTCGGCCTTGCCCTTGGACCGGGCGCGCAGATCGGCGACCTGGGCGTCGATTTCGGCCCGCTGGCGTCGACGCTCGGCGATCTCGGTATCACGCCGGCCCGACTGCTCGTCGAGCTCGGCCAGCTCCGGCGCGGGATCGAAGAGCAGGGCGGCTTCGGCGGCGGCGTTGCGCTCCACCCACTGGCCCGCCGACGCGTGCACGCGGGTCACCGCGTGGAGGATCTCGCGGTGCAGGCGCGCCGCCTCCGCCGCGGGCACCTCGGCCAGGCCGGTCTGCGCCTGGGCGATGAGGAGCGCGGCGGCCGCGTTCTCCGCCGGGGTGCCGCGTCCGGCGACCGGCTGAAGCCCGGCGATGACCGCGTTGTAGGTGCTGACGCGCACCTGGGCCGGCGCGGGGTTGCCGCTGGGGCTCAGGGAGGCGAGCTTGACCGACATCTCGCCCACCGCCCGGCCCGTCGGGGAGGATCGCCCGCACCCGACGAGCGCCAGCCCCGCCGCCGCGGCGAGGGCCACCGCCGCGCGTCGGGCGGTGCGAGGCTCGGAACGGCGATCGGCGCGGGGCTCGTTGTGGGTCATGGCTCTGGTCGGCTCCGGTCGTGGGACGGGGTGGGGCCTCGGTCCGGCCCTCTCCGTGCGCCGGGCGGGGCCGGTTCCCGGGGGCCGGGTCCAAGGGTTCACTGTAGCATGGAAGGCCGGCGGAACGGCCCTAGCGGACATGGGGCGGATCGCCCGACGCGGGCGCCTCCGGGACCCGATCGGGCGGTGCCGGCATCGCGTACTCGATGGGATACTCGGGGCGGGGGCGGTACATCGCCTGGATCCACTCGACGGCCTGCCGGAAGCGGCGGTCGTTGGTCGACCGGAAGAACGGACGCCACGCGTCCGAGGCCCCACCCTCCTGCGGCACCTCCGGGTGCGGGCGCAGGGAGTCCTTCCGGGGCAGCGCCAGCTGGAGGAGCGCCGATCGGGCCGGGTCCTCGTAGTCGATCAGGGCGGCGTGATCGTCCGTGCGGAACCGCTCCAGGATGAGGAAGTTGGTGTAGACCGTCGAGTCCGACCCGGGGCGCTGGCTCAGGAGCCGCAATCGCCCGGCCGCCTCCCCGCCGTGGCACCGGGAGGTCGCGCACGAGTTGGCAATGAGCGTCCGGTGCACGTCCTCCCGGAAGAGGCGCATGGCGGTGGGATCGCTCGTGACGCGCACCAGGCCGTAGAGCTCGCGGGCCCGCAGCCGGAACATCAGGTCGAGGATCTGCTCGGGAGCCTGCCGGTACACGGCCTCGCGGCCCTCATCCGTCGCGGGGACCAGTGGATCGCCCGCGTGGTCGCGCAACAGCCGCTCGATGGTGTCCCGGGCGATGGTCATCCGCGCGGGATTCGCCAGGTCCACCTCGTAGACGCGGATCAGATTGATCTGGTCCGCGGTCAGGCGCGGCGGCTCCGCGCGCTCCGACGCCCCGGCGTCCTGGGGAGCCGCGGGCGCACCGGATCCGCCCCCGCGCGCCGGGGCCTTCAGGGCCAGATCCCGCTCGAGCACCACCATCTCCCTCAGCCGGATGGCATCCGCCTCGTGCGGGTCCACGGCCAGGATGTGGTCCAGCTCGGTGAGTGCGAGGTCGAGCGCGCCCCGGGAGCGCAGCCAGCGAGCCAGCAGCAGTAGCTGCTCGGTGTCGCCATCGTCGATCGCGCCCCGCAGCTCGCGGTACCGCTCCAGCACCGAGGGCAGCACCTGGACGCGCTCGACGAGTTCGCCGCGGATGGTCAGCCTCCGCCCCTCGACGCGGAGCACCGTCTGCGCGCTGTCCTGCGCCACCAGCAGGCCGGTCACGCGCTGGCCATCCTTCAGGTAGACGACGGCCTCCGGCTCCTCGAGGGGGGATGCCGATGGCACGCCGGGCGCCTTGGGCCCGGGGACCGGAGGAAGGGCATCCTCGGGAGGGGGACTGCTCTGGGGCTGAGGCTCGGGAGGATCGTGGACCGGCCGCCCGGCATCGGGACTCTGGGCCGCACCCGCCGAGAGGCCAAGGGCGACGCACGTGATGGCGACGCTGGCCAGTGGGCCGGACCCTCGGAAAACCGTTGGCATGCGCGGAGCGATTCCTGGTCTCGCGGCCCGGGTCCGTGGCCGCCACCCCTGAGCCTAGCCATGTTGCGGACCGGAATCCCCGCGGGGCCCGGCCCGCCCGGGGCGCGACCGCCATACGAGCGCGGGAGATTCGGGGTTCCGAGGGCCGGCACGCGCGGGACACGCCGGAGCGCCCCGGGGCCTACGCCTCCGGGGGCGCGGGGATCGTCAGGGTAACGGTCGTGCCGAGGTGGGGCCGGCTGTCGATGCCGACCGTGCCGCCCAGGCGCTCGATGCACGTGCGCACCACGTCCATCCCGATGCCGCGCCCGGACAGGTCGCTCACCTGATCCGCCGTCGAGAACCCCGCGATGAGGATGAACCGAAAGACCTCCGAATCGGCAAGGTCCGGCGCACGCTCGGGGGTGGTGATCCCTCGCTCGATCGCCGCCCGAAGCAGGCGGTCCCGGGAGAGGCCTCTCCCATCGTCCGTCACGACGACCCGGATGGCCCGCTCGGCTCGCGCGGCCCTCAGAGCGATGGTGCCGATCTCGGGCTTCGCGACCGCCCGCCGCTCGTCGGGCGACTCGATGCCGTGGTCAGCGGCGTTGCGCACCAGGTGGACCATGGCTTCGCGCAGCACCCCCAGGGTGCCCACGTCCACCTCAAGGCCCTCCGTATCCACGACGAGGCGCATGGGCTTGCCGGTGCGCAGGGCAAGGTCCCGGACGAGGCGGCGGTACCGGCCGAAGGCCCGGTCCAGAGGCTGGAGGCGCGCGCGCCGCACGGCCGCGCTGAGCTCGTCGGACACTCGCGCCAGGTCGGCACCCGCTCCCGCCAGCGCCCGGGCCGTTGCTCCGTCCACCGGGGTCCCCGCCCGGACTCGCCCGAGGAGGGTCTCGACGTCGCGCCGTCGGCCCTCGAGATCGGCCGCGAGGGCCTCGAGCCGTTCCACGCGATCGATCTCGACGCGGAGCGGGCCGAGCGGCGTGCGCCGCACTCCGGCGTGGGGGCCGGCGGATCGTTCGGGCGCGGATGGAGCTGGCCCGGCCTCGGCCTCCACCGGGCGCGGCTCGGCGGGCGCCCCGACGGCGCCCGGAGGGCGCAACCGACCGGTCTGGCCCCGGAGCGCATCGATCAGCTCCCGGAGCAGGTTCACGCCCGCACCATCCAGCTCGCCCGCCCGCACGCGCATCGCGCTGAGCGCGTTCTCCGCGGCGTGGGTCAGCCCCACGACCGGGGTGAGTCCCAGCAGGGCCGCGTTGCCCTTGAGCGTGTGGAGCAGCCGGAACGCGCGCCCGATGGGCTCGGCGTCCGCGGGACGGCGCTGCAGGTCCGTGAAACTCTCCTCGAGGGCGCCGATCAGCTCATCCGCCTCGCCGAGGAACTCCGACAGCACGTCCGAATCGGCACCCCCCGGCATTGACTGGGCTCCTCTTCCCCCGGCGCGCTCGACGGGCGACGGGAAGGCCCCGGCCGCCGACGAACCACCGGCGACCGTTTATCGGTCGGGCGGTCACGACGCTTGATGGGTCACCGGCCCGCTGGATGCGGACGACTCAACGGCCAGGGCCGCCCGAACCCGCGTGGGTCCTGGCCGCGCCGGCGGCCCTGATCTTCCGCACCAGCTCATCGCGCAGCGCTTCCGGGCGCAGCGCGAGGGAGCCCCAGTCCTTGGGGATCACGGCGCAGGCGCCGGCGCGCAGGGCGGCGACGCTCTCTTCGCTCTCGGACGTCGCCACGCTCGAACAGACGATCACGCCGGGCCTCGGCTCCGGTAGAACGGTGCGAATCCGCTCGAGGACCTCCAGGCCGCTCATCTCCGGCATCTGCAGGTCCAGGGTGACGACATCCGGGCGCAGGAGCGGGATGAGTTCGAGCGCTTCCCGGCCGTCGGACGCGTGCCCGACGACGCGGAGCTCGGGATCGGTCTCGATCATCAGGCTCAGCGCTCGGCGCACGAACGCGGAATCATCGACGACCAGGACACGCACCGGCGTCCTCCCCGGATGTCGACCGCGCCGCGCCCTCGACCGGCGGCCAGCCGCCACCCGTGATTGACCCCACAACCCGTATTGTCGTTCCTCCCCGAGCCCCATAGGCAGGGAATCCGCTCGTCAGGGCCAGATTCGGGTGTTCGCCCCATGTCCGCGCAGAGGTGGCCACTACGCGATCACAAACCTAACACTGGGCCGCGCCGGCAGCGGTACACGCCTTGGTCTGCCGTTTTTCGCATGAACAAGTAGTGAATGCGCGCGATGCCCGCGTGGCCCCTCGCCGATACCTACGGCTCCATGCCTTCCCCCCGCCCGATCGTCTGGCTCGTCGATGACAGCGGGCTCTGCCGGCGGCTGCTGTGCCATCACCTGGAACGGTCCGGCGCGAGCGTCGAGGGCTTCTCGTCCGGCGATGCCGCGCTGGCAACGCTGGCGCGGGTCGCGGCGGCGCAGACGCCGCACCTCGTGCTCGTGGATCTTGACATGCCAGGCCGCGATGGCCTCTCGACCGCCGCCGGGCTCCGGGAGCACGGGTTCGCCGGCACGGTCGCCCTGCTCACCGCCTCGGTGGACGTTGGCATCCGCGACCAGGCCCGGGCGGCCGGCGCCGACCTGGTGGTGCAGAAGTCGGCCGATCGGGAGACGCTCGTTGCGCTCATCACCCGCGCGGCATCGGCGCAGGCGGCTTGAGCGCCGGCGGCGCCTTCGGCCCGCCGGCTCGAGAGAATGCCCAGGAGAGGATTTGAACCTCCATGCCCTTGCGGGCGCTACCACCTCAAGGTAGTGCGTCTGCCAATTTCGCCACCTGGGCTTCGGGGTCTGACCCCCGCAAAGCCGGTGAGTATACCGGGGGCATCCCGCGCTTTCGCCCCCCGCCCGGCGGGTCCGCCCGCCTATCCTAACCCCCCGTCGGCCGCGTGGCCGCGCGGGGGTCCGTTGCAGGCGACTTCTTCCGGACGACTGCCGGGCTTCCGGCATCCACGGCGATGGCATCGACGCACGCCCCAACCCCCGCCGCGCTCGACCGCCTGCTGGCCGAAGCGGCGGCACGCGCCCAAAGCGCGGGCGTGTTCGCGGATGTCGCCGTGCGCGGCGGCGAGTTGATCTGCCGGGCCAGGGCTTCCGCGGCGCCCGCCTCGTACCGGCTGGGCTGGGACGATGGGCGCCTGTGGGTGAGCCTGGTCATGGCCGACCGCTGGCTCAGCGAGTCGATCGAGGCGGATCTGATGCACACGGGTGATCGCATCGAGGACCTGCTCGAAGAGGAGTTGGCCGACCAGAACGCCCGGGACACCGGGCTGACCGTCGAGCACTTCCGCTCCGAGGACATGCTCTTCACGTTCCGCTCGGCGTTGGGGATGGGATCTCCAGACCTGGCGGGCGCCGAGGCGGCGGATCGCGCCACCCGCGTCCTGCTGGCCTACGAGGCCTGCTTCCGACGGCTTGGGGACATGGCGGCGGAGGAGGAGAACGGCTAGCCCGAGGTTGCGGCCCGGGACCGGGGAGGAGAGGATCGGGGGGGATGGCGCCGGGCGGGGGGCCGGGCGCTCGGGAGCTTGCGATGCGGGTGCTGATGCTCGGCTGGGAGTTTCCACCCTTCATCGCCGGGGGTCTCGGCGTGGCCTGCTACGGCCTGACCAAGGCCCTCGATCGCCTCGGGCACCAGGTGATCTTCATCCTCCCGCGCCCCGTCGATCGCTCGCAGGCCTCCCACATCAAGCTGCTCAGCCCGCTCGGGAGCGGGGGAGGCTCGGGCGCTTCGCCGGGCGGGGCCAACTCCGGCTGGAGCCCCGAGTTCCGGGCGATGGCGGCCGGGTTCGAGCACGCGACCTTCCGGGGCGTGGAGGCCACCTTCGCCAGCCCGTACCCCATGGCTCAGGGTGCCGAAGGGGGGAGCGAGACGCGCCAGGGAATCGTGGGCGCCGGGCCCGGTGCGGGCGGTTCCCCGGGATCGGCGGGAGAGGGTCCGGCGGGGCTCGGACCCATCGGCGGCCTCGCCCACTACGCCGGCGACCTCGTCGGCGACGCGGAGCGGTACGCGCGCCTCGTGGTGGCGCTGGCCCGGGGCGAGTCCTACGACGTGATCCACGCCCACGACTGGCTGACGTACCCGGCGGGGATCGCCCTCTCGCGGGTGGCGCGCCGGCCGCTGGTGGTGCACGTCCACTCGACCGAGTTCGACCGTTCCGGGGAGCACGTGCACCAGCCGGTGTACGACATCGAGCGTGCGGGGATGCACGCGGCCGACCGGGTGATCGCGGTGTCGATGTTCACCAAGTCGATCTGCGTGGCGCGGTACGCCGTTCCCCCGGAGAGGGTGGACGTGGTGTGGAACGGCATCGACCAGCCCGCGCTCCAGCCGGCGCCGGGGTCGCAGATCGCGCCGGACGAGAAGATCGTGCTCTTCCTCGGGCGGATCACCATGCAGAAGGGCCCCGAGTACTTCATCGGGGCGGCCAAGCGGGTGCTGGAGAAGGTCGAGAACGTCAAGTTCGTCGTGGCCGGGGCGGGCGACATGGCCACGCGGATGATCGAGATGGCGGCCGGGGCGGGGATCGGGCACAAGGTGCTGTTCACCGGCTTCCTGCGCGGGCGCGACGTGGACCGCATCTACCGGATGGCGGACTGCTACGTCATGCCCAGCGTGTCCGAGCCGTTCGGGCTCTCGGCGCTGGAGGCGATCAGCCACGATGTGCCGGCGATCATCTCCAAGCAGTCGGGCGTGTCGGAGGTGCTGACGCACGCGCTCAAGGTGGACTTCTGGGACATCGACGAGATGGCC
>CAYWOF010000153.1:0-7888 GCA_964459825.1 uncultured Phycisphaeraceae bacterium
CCGCTGAATCAGGCCGCTGGAGTCGGATGCGCTGACGAGCCGGTCCATCGCGTCGAAGGCGCGATCCACGATGGTGCCGTCGGCGTAGGCGCGACGCACCTCGCGCCCCAACTCGTCGCGCGTCAGGATGGTGGTGCGACCGAGGCCGTCGACGAGAGCGTCGGGACGCGTGAAGCCAAAGGTGGCGGCTGCGGAGGAGTAGGCGGCGGTGCGCGAGCGGGCCTCCGGGCTGACCCGTGAGAGAATGTTCCCGTGGACATCCCGGGTGAGCGTCCAGACCTCGCCGTTGGCATCCGTGATGGCGGTGAGCTGGCCGAAGGCGTCGCGGTGGAGGTCGATCTCGACCGTGGGGGGTGTGGTCAGGGTGTGCCGGACGATGCGATCGGCGTTCCCGTTGGCGTCGCGGATGATGTCGATCCGGCGGCGCTGGGGGTCGCCCTGGTTGAGAGGTTCGAGCGCCTGGATCTGCCGGTTGGAGATGTCGTATGCGTAGTCCCACCGGTTACCGGAAGGGTCGATCTCCCCCACGGTATTGCCGTTGGAGTCGTAGTCGCGCCCGTACCGGTCCTGGGTCGGTTCGATGATCACGGCGCTGGGGGCCCAGGTGTAGTCCGGGTCGAGGTACTCGAACCGGGTGGTGAGGATCGAGTTGATGGCGACGCCGGCGAGGCGGTCGTTGGTGAACTGATAGTCCGTCACGCGGCTGCCCGCGGGACCCGGCGGCATGGTGATCCGCACGACGCCGGCGGAGGGGGCGGAGCACAGCACCCGCTGCGCGCTGGTGTTGCCGGGCCACTGGGCCCAGGCGAGGGCGTCGGGGTCGGAGCCGGCGTAGCCGTACTTGGTGACGGCCCCGGCGCGGTCGGTAACCTGGGAAATGTTGGCGGTCCCCGGGACGTAGGCGATCTTGGTCGAGTAGGCCTTGACCAGGCCGCCGGAGGTCACCTTGGGCTGCTGGACCTGGACCAGGTCGCCCGTGCCGCCGGCGTACTTGAGCTTCCAGGCGACGGACCAGTTTCCGACGACGAGGTTGACCTGCGTGAGCTTGCCCGTGATCGCGTTGTACTTCATCTGGAGCTTGCGGCCGCTGGGGTCCTTGACCGTGGCGACGCGCCCGGCGCTGTCGCGGTTCACGACGATCTTGTTGGCGTTGGCATCCGCGATCGTGTCGAGCACCAACCGGCCGGGTTGGAGGCCGGGCTTGAAGGTGAGCCTGGCGTCTCCGCCATGCATGGTGAGGACCAGGTTCGACCCGCTGGCGACCAGGCGGTCGCGGTAACCATCATCCGGTGCCCACTGGCCGCCCACGAGGGTGAAGCGCTGGATCGTGTGGTTGCCCCAGACGATGGCGGCGCGCGGCGTGGACCCGTCGACCCAGGTCTGGATGTGGGTGTCGAAGCTGTGCTGCCACTTGGGACTCATCGCGGGGTTCGAGGCCACGGCCTTGCTGTTGTGGTAAAGATCGAAGGACAGGGGCATGCCGCCGCGGCAGGACCAGCCGACGAGCTCGATCTCGGTCTGCTTGGCGCGGGAGTAGGGATTGACCCCCTCGACCGATCCCTGCCAGGGGTGCCCGGGGCCGGCGGCCCGCGCCTGCGCCCAGGTGATCTGGGCCTGTGCAGCGCTCACGGTCATGCCCAGGATGGCTCCGGCCGCCCAGACGATCCGCCCGATCCGAGAGTTCCGCGAGTTCATGGCGTTGTCTCCAGGGGGGCCTGCACGCAGGATCGGGTTCCCGACGAGGGGCGATCCGGTGGGGCCTCCTCAGAGCGGATCGGGTTCGGGACTCGGGGCTCACGCGCCCACGGGTGCGGAGCGCGGGTTTCCCGGGGAACGGGCGGGGGTTGGAGGCGGGGGAGGGGCGCGGTAGACTGGCGCTCCCGGGTCGACCCGTGGGAATCGAGGCATGGAAACCGGTGAGGACGAGCTGTTGCACAGAGCCCTCGGGGGCGATGCCGACGCCCTGGGCGCCCTGCTGCAACATCACGCGCCCGCGGTGCGGCGGCAGCTGGCGGGGGCGATCCCGCGCCGCTGGCGGCCCTTGATGTCGATCGACGATGTGCTCCAGCAGGCTTTCGCGGAGGTGTTCGTGGGGATCGGGCGCTTCCGGGATCGAGGGGGTCAGTCCTTCCTGGGCTGGCTGGTCACGCTGGCGCGGTGCACGCTGATCGACGGGTTGCGCATGCTCGAGGCCGACAAGCGCGGGGGTGGGCGGCGGCAGGTGTTCGGGGTGGGCGAGGAGTCGAGCGTGGCGCTCTATGAGATGCTGGGTGGGAACACGAGCACACCGAGCCGGCACGCCGCCCGGGGGGAGGCGACCGGCGCGGTGCGTCGAGCGATGGAGTCACTCCCCGAGGCGCAGCGGCGCCTGGTGGAGCTGTACGACCTGCAGGGCATGCCGGTCGAGGCGGTGGCCGCCACGCTGGGGCGAAGCGTGGGGGCGGTCTACATGATGCGGGCCAGGGCCCATCGGGCCCTGTGCCAGGTGCTGGGCACATCGGCGGACTATCTGACGCGTCGCGAGTGAGTCGCGGGCGCGGGGCCCGATTCTGGCGTTGCGGGAGGTGTGCGGCACGAGCGCCGCCCCACCCATGGGTCCCCGAGTACAGCGGAGGGTGGTGTGCATGGCTTCGGAGACGTCGCGCGGACCGGGGAGTGCGGATGCGGACTTGGCGATCGTCGCGGCGGCGCGGGCCGAGGCGCTCGGCGGGCGATCGCCGCCCGCGCCGAAGGAGCCGGAGCCGACCAGCACGATGGGGTTGCCGCCGGACTCGATCCCCGGCTATAGGCTCGACCGGCTGCTGTCGCGCGGGGGACAGGGTTCGGTCTACCGAGCGGTGCAGCAGGCTACGAAGCGGTCCGTGGCGATCAAGGTGGTCCACGGCGGCCCGCTGGCGGATCCTCGGGACCGATTCCGCTTCGAGCGCGAGGTGGAGGTGCTGGCGCAGCTCAACCACCCGAACATCGTGGCGATCCACGACAGCGGCTCGGCGGCGGGGGGCTTCTACTACGTGATGGACTACATCGCGGGGCAGCCGCTGGACGTGCACATGGCCAGCGGGTCGCGATCGGTGGCCGAGACGCTGGACCTGTTCGCGACGATCTGCGACGCGGTGGGCGCGGCCCACGTGCGGGGGATCATCCATCGCGATCTCAAGCCGCGCAACATCCTGGTGGATGAGCAGGGCCGGGCGCGGGTTCTGGATTTCGGTCTGGCCAAGATCACAGCCCCGATCGATTCGCCGGGGAACGAGGCCGGGGCGATGACCGTCACAGGGCAGTTCGTCGGGTCGCTCCCTTGGGCGAGTCCGGAGCAGGCGGAGCGCCGGCCCGACCGGATCGACGTCCGAACCGACGTCTACGCGCTCGGGGTGGTCCTGTTCCAGATGCTGACCGGGCGTTTTCCGTACGAGGTCGTGGGCTCGGCGCGCCGGGTGGAGGAGAGCATCTTGTGTGCGGATCCGATTCGGCCGCGCACGCTGCGCCTGGGTATCGACGACGAGGTCGAGACGATGGTGCTCAAATGTCTGGCGAAGGAGCCGGAGCGGCGGTACCAGTCGGCGGGGGAGCTGGCGCGGGATGTGCGGCGGTATCGCGCGGGCGAGCCCATCGAGGCCAAGCGAGACAGCCGGTGGTACATGCTCCGCAAGAGCCTGAACCGCCACCGGGCGCTGGTGGGGTCCGTCGGGGGCGTGGCGGCGGTCGTGGCGGTGAGCGCGGTTGCGTTGGGAGTGACTGCGGCGCGGTTGGATCGGGAGGTGGGGAGGACGCGTGTGGCGCTTTGGAAGGCGGCGCGGGTCCAGGCGATCCTGGGCGAGGCCTTTGGGTCGGCCGACCCGCGCGTGGCCAGCGGGATGGACACGACGCTGGTGCGTGAGGCGATGGGGCGGGCGGCGGCGCGGGTGCGTAGCGAGAGCGCGGACGATCCGGAGGTGCGCGCGACGGTGCTGGATGTGATCGGCGATACGTACCGGGCGATCGGGCAACTGGCCGAGGCGGAGGCGCTGGTGCGTGAGGGGCTGGCGATTCGCGAGCGGGTGTTGGGCCCGTATCACCCGGACGTGGCGACCAGCTTGCTCCACCTGGGCCACGTGACGTTCGCGCGGGGGGACCTGACGGCGGCCCGGGATCTGAAGCGCCGGGTGCTGGCGATCTGGGCCCGCGCGCCGGCGGAACGAGACCCGGTGCGGCCGCTGCTGCTGGCGGACCTGGGGTTGCTGAGTGCGCTCCTGGGTGATCCGGAGGAGGCGCGGGCGTGCATGGCGGAGGCCCGACGGCTCGCGACGGTGTCGCTGGCGCCCGACTCGCGGGAGGTGGCGAGCTTGGAGCGGTCCGAGGCCCGGTTGCTGACCGACCCCGGCGCCGTGCGCGCGGGGCTGGCCGCGGCGGCGGACACGCTCCGCCGGGCCGGACTCGAGCGGGACCCGGACACAGTGCTGACCCTCAACGATCTGGCGGAGCAGGAACGGTCGATCGGTGACCTGAACGCAGCCCTGGAGCACGCGGAGCGGGCCGTGGAGATCGCCCGGGGCCTGTACACCGAACATCTCGACCTCGGCACCGCGTTGCTGACCCTCGGGCTGGTGCGAGGCGACCGGGGAGACTCGCTTGGTGCGATGGAGGCACTAGGTGAGGCACTGGCGATCAAGCGGGCGATCCTGGGGGAGCTGGACGGAGTGACAGCGCACGCCCTCGACGAGCACGCGACGGCGCGGTATCGGACGGGCGACCTGGCGGGCGCAATCCCGGAGTGGCGTGAGGCCCTGGCGGAGCTGCGCGCGGCGGACCCGCCATTCCCCGCCTACACGATCGCGTGCGCCATGCACCTGGCGCGCGGGCTGATGGAGGCCGGGGAACTCGACGAGGCAAGCGGCCTGATCGCGTGGGCCATCGAGGAGTGGCGGACGGTGCTGCCCGGGCGCCCGGACATCGCCGACGCGCTGGTGCTGTCGGGACGGCTGGCGCTCCGCCGGGGCGATCCAGCCGGCGCGGAGCGCGTGCTGCGCGAGTGCGCGGCGATTCGCCTGGAGCACTTGGGCGAGGGGCACTGGGCCTACTGGAATGTTCGGAGCCTGCTGGGAGAGGCGCTCCTGGAACAGGGTCGGTACGCGGAGGCCGAGGCGGAGCTGCGGACCAGCTACGAGCGCCTGACGGGTCTGGCGGGTATCGATCCGGTGCGGGTGGAGGAGGCGAGGGCCCGGCTCCGGGCGCTATACGAGCGAACGGGCCGGGCCGAGGCGGCCCGAGCGCTCCCGGTCGCCGGGTCCGGTTGGTAGCTTGTCGGGCGATTCGGCGGCGTGGCAGTCAGTCAGTACCCCGCTGCTTGTCCACGCAGTTCAGGAGCGGCTCGCCCGCGCCGACGCGGCGGATGTTCTCCCTGAACAGCGTCCATCGGCGCTCGTCGGAAGTTCGCCCCTGGCGATCCCTGCTTGGACCGCGACAATCACGGCGGTTGGAACATCAGCGACTTCGTCTGCTTCCCAGCGTAGTTTGCTCTCGGCTGCCCGTGACCCGGGGAACTACCGCGCGCTCTACACCTTCTCCTTGAACCGCAGCCCTTCGACCAGGCCATCGCTCCCTGTGCATCAGAGCGTGCTCGGCACGGAGTGGGCGGAAGGTGGGCGGTTCGGGGCGAGTTTGCTCTCGGCGGGAACGATAAGGCCGCGCACCGCGGGGTGGAGCAGGCCGAGCAGGGCTACGCCGGCGGTGGCCCATCCCGCAGCGGTGAAGACGGCGGGCGCGCCAACGCGGTCGGTGGCCCAGCCTGCGGCGGCGTAGGCCAAGGGCAGGAGCGCGAATGATCCGAGCGAGTCGATGCTGGAGACCCGGCCGAGCATGGCGTTGGGCACTCTCTCTTGGAGGGTCTGGGTCCACGCCAGGCTCGCCGCCTCCAGGGCGAATCCGTTGATCACCGCGGCGACGGCGAGGAGCGCCAGGGGCGCGCCCGTGCCCAGACTCGCGAGGGTCACGCCGGCGATGGCCACGCCACCGTAGACGACCAGCCCACGGCGGAGCACCGGACCGGTTCGCCCGAACCACACGGCGGCGACGGCGTGTCCGATCGGGAACATGGTGTAAAGGAGCGCGAGGGTTCCGACGTCCGTGCCGAGGTTCCGCTGGACCAGGAAGGGAAGCGAGACCGAGTACGGCCCGAAGATGAGCACGTTGGCGATCGCGAACATGAGGATGGTGAGCCAGAGCCACGGGGTGCCGACCACCAGCGCGAGGCCGGCGCACGTTCCCTGCCAGAACCCCGGCGTCGGTTGGTGCGCCGCCGCCGGGTCGATGGGACCGGCCGCGATCGTCGGCGTGGCGCCCGCCGGTGAGTCCGGTGCCGGGGGAGCGTGCGCCGGGTTGGCCCGAGCCGTGGCACCGGATCGGCGCAGGAGGGGGAGGAGGCAGGCGCCCGCGACCAGGAATGACAGCCCGTTCAGGCCGAACGCCGCGCCGATCCCAAGCAGGGCGATGGTGGCACTGCCGAGCGCGGGGCCGACGATGCGTCCCAACTGGAGGCTGAGGCTGGAGAGGGCGTTGGCGCTGGGCAGGTCCTGGGGCTCCACGAGCGAGGGGAGCACGGCCGCGAAGGCGGGGTTGAAGAACGCATCCGCGGTCCCGAACGCGAGCGCGACGGCGCAGATCTCCCACATCTCGAGCCGTCCGGCGCAGGCCATGGCGGCGACGACCAGGACCAGGATCCCGCGGATGACATCGGAGACCAGCATGATCGCGATCCGATTCCGGGTGTCAACGGCGATTCCCCCGACAAGGAAGAAGACGAGCATGGGCGCGAACGAGCAGATCATCACGGTGCCCATGGATGCGGCCGAGCCGGTTTTGGTGAGCACCCACCACGCCAGAGCGATCTGGTAGACGAAGTCGCCGACGCGGGAGACGGTTTGCCCGGCGAAGAGCAGCGCGAAATCACGTCGGCGCAGGGCGAGGAACAGGCGCATGCGGGATCCTCTCTACCGGCGCCGGGCTGCGTCTCGCGGTCGAGCCGGGGGGCGGCGCGGGCGGGAGCGACGTGACCGGTCCCGGGCGCGCGCCGGCGGGGAAAGGTCGTTGAGCGACCGGAGGTTGTCGCGGCAGATGGCCACGTTCGCGTGCGCGGGTCCGAGTGCTCGGACGAACAACCGAGCCGCGCGGCGGTAGAGCCGGCGCGCTTCCCGAGGGTCTCCCTGGGCCCGGCGGCAGGAGGCCAGGTTGTTCACTGTGATGGCGACGTCGGGGTGGGCGCGTCCGAGGGCTCGTTGCTTGATTCGGAGGGCGCGCCGGTACATGGATTCGGCGACCCTCAGGTCGCCCTGTTGTTGGCGTATGGCGGCGAGGTTGTTGAGGCTGACGGCCACCTCGTAGTGGTCGCGCCCGCACCGGCGCTCGAAGATGGCGAGGGCACCCGAGTAGAGGCGTTCGGCCTCGGCGTGCTTGCCCTGGCCGTCGAGCAGTGCGCCCAGGGCGGCCATGTCCGCCGCGACCTCCGGGTGGTCGGGGCCGAGGGCTGCTCGCCGGAGTGTCAGGGCTCGCCGGGCGAAGGGCTCGCCGGCGGCGAAGCGCCCGCGCTCATGTTCCAGGCCACCCAGGTTGTGGTAGATGCTGGCCAGTTGAAGGTCGCGGGCGCCGAGCTTCTTCCGGAGGATCGCCAGGGCGCGATGATAGAGACCCTTGGCGGTGCCGAACCGCCCCGTGAACTTGTAGACCACTGCGAGGTTGTTCAGCTGGACCGCGACGTCGACGTCGTCGGGGCCGAGGCTGCGTCGGGCAAGCGCGATGGCCCGACGGAAGAGGGGCTTCGCTTCGTCGTACCGCCCCTGCACCCGGTATGCCACGGCCAACTGGCCGATCACCTGCACGCGCAACCGGCTCAGGTCCGCGGATCCGCGGAGACGCC
>CAYWOF010000154.1:0-7886 GCA_964459825.1 uncultured Phycisphaeraceae bacterium
CGTCCGGGTCGTGCGGGCCCGGCCGTCGCAGTACCTGGCACTGGTGGACTACGCCAACCGCCAGGCCGCCGGCGCGCGGGACGAGGGGGAGCCCTGATGGCCGCCGAATACCTAGTATCCGGGTACGGATACCCGGCAAGATCGCTCCCGAGGAGTCGGACCATGTTCTCCCAGACCGTCGAGTACGCCCTCCGTGCGGCGGCCCACTTGGCCGCGCTCGACGGCAAGGCCGTCAACAGCGAGAACATCGCCGCGGCCACGCAGGTCCCTCAGGGCTACCTCTCCAAGGTCATGCGCGACCTGGTCGTCGCGGGGCTGGTCGTGTCCCAGCGCGGCCCCAACGGCGGCTTCACGCTGGCCCGCCCGCCGGACCGGATCTCCATCCTGGATGTCGTCAACGCCGTGGACCCCATCCTGCGGATCCGCCAGTGCCCGCTGGGGAATCCGGCCCATCTCAAGCTCTGCCCCCTCCACCGGCGCCTCGACGATGCCGCCGCCCAGATCGAGGAGACCTTCCGGCGCACCTCGATCGCCGAGGTGCTGCCCGGCTCGGATGGCGCCCGGCGCTGCGGCCAGTTGACCCGCCCGGCCCAGTCCGCCCCGGAGCGTGGCACCGGCCGCAACGGGCATTGATCGCCACGGACCCTGCGGTCGTCTCGCACGTCGGGACCCTCTTTCGACGGGATCCGATCACGGCCGATAATCCGGACCGATCAGGGAACTTTCCCCGAGGAGGGGACGCCTCCGACCTCCGATACCGAGGAGCGGCGGCGGCGATCCAAACGGGGGCACGCGTCCCGGGTCGGGCCGCCCAGTGCTGGAGAAACGAGATGCGGGCAATCGCAAACAAGCAGGTCCTGCGCCGATCATCACGGCAAGCACGTCCCAAGCGGGCCGCCCCGGCACGGCGTCGGTCCGTGGATCGAAGTCTGCTCGATCGCCTGGAACGCCGGTACGTGACCCCGGAGAGCTTGTCGATCGCCGTGGACCGACTCATCGACCATGCGTTGGGAGCACGCGCGCCCCTCATTGTCCAGGTCAAGGTGAGCCGCGAGAAGATGCCGGCGTGATCGCGGGATCCGCGGCGATCTTCGCATCGGCCTCGGCGCTCTCGCCCGTATGGCTCAAGCTGTGGGCCCGCATGCTCCTACACACGCTGCCTGCCTCCACCAGACAGTCGGCGCCGTGAGGGGCCTGTCGCAGTCGCGCTCCCGAAGGCGGCAGGGAGCCGAGCACCGGTCGCGCGATCGGCGCTGACCAAGCGGCTCAACGAACATCCGCTACCCGCCGGACCGGCGTCCAATGGCCAACGCGACCGAGACGGAGTCGCGAGCGAATCCGGGCATCGACGCGTGTGGTCAAGAAGAAGCGGAGAGGGGGGGATTCGAACCCCCGAGTGAGACAAGCCCACTACCGGTTTTCGAGACCGGCCCATTCAGCCGCTCTGGCACCTCTCCGGCTGGGCCCTCAGTGTAAGCGGCGCCGAGGCGCCGGGCGCTCCGCGCCGGTGCGCGCCAGCGCCGCGCCCAGCGCCGCCAGCAGCTGCTCGGCCTCGGCCATCCGCCCGGGCCCCACGTGCCGGCACGCCTGCCAGCCCGCGCCCGGCCCGATCAGCTCGTACCCGTCGGCCCGGAGCGTCGCGGCGTTGCGCTGCGTCGACGGCTGGGCCCACATCGCGGCGTTCATCGCCGGGGCCAGGAGGACCGGGGTGCGCGAGCGGTCGATGGCCGCGAGCACCAGCGACACCACATCATCGGCCCGTCCCGTCGCCAGGCGGGCCATCGCGTCCATGGTGCAGGGGGCGACCAGCACCGCGTCCGCGCGGTCCGCCAGGCTGATGTGCTGGGGGTCCTGCGCCTCGACATGCTGCCACGGGCTGGTGTACACCGGGCGGGCCGAGAGCGCCTGGAAGGTCAGCGGCGTCACGAATCGCGTGGCCGACTCCGTCATCAGGACGGTCACGTCCGCTCCGCCCTGGGCCAGGCGGCTGACCACGGTCGCCGTCTTGTACGCGGCGATCCCGCCCGTGACGCCGACGATGATCGCCCGTCCGCGGAACGGGCTCGCGTCCGGGGTCGGTGCGGTGCGGCGCGTCTCCGGCGGAGCCGGGGGCGCGGTCTTGGAGCCGGGCGCGTGGGGGCTCATGCTCGGGCCTCGCCTCGCGGCCGACGGGTCAGGGCGTCAGGGCCGGCGACTCGTCGGATTCCGGCGCCGGCAGCGTCGGCTCGGTGATGAACTCGAGGGTGATCTTTTCCTTGAGGATCTCGTCGATCACCAGCTCCAGATCCGTCCGGCCCTGGCGCTCCACGAGGGGGCGGGCGCCCTCCATGAGCTGAACCAGACGCCGCTGGATGAGCGCGCACAGCTTGAACCGGCCGCCGATCCGTTCAACAATGGCATCGCTCTTGAGGGCTTCGATCATTCGCGGAAAGCCTCGCTGGAGGGGGCAGGAAGGTCCGGGCGTTCGGCACGCACCGACCCGGCCGGGTTCCCGCCCACGTCGGGGTGGCAATACTATGCCCGTCCCGGGTCGGCCGTGCGGGGTACGGCCGGGCCGGGATGCCCGGCCGGTGTCGGACGCATCCGGGGCCCGCTCCGGGGACGTATAGACGACGTGCGCGGGCCCGGGTCCCCGGCCCACCCGGAAAGAGGCAAGGCCGCTGCCAGGCCCGCCAACGGACGATCGCAAGCAGAAGCTCATGGACGCTACCGACTGGAAAATCGGCGACCGTGTCGTGCACGCGGAACGTCCGGAGTGGGGTGCCGGTGAGGTTCGCTCGGCGCAGACCGTGACCGAGAGCGGCCGGCGCTGCCAGCGCCTCACGATCCGCTTCGATCGGGGCGGGGTCCGCACGCTCTCGACGATGTTCGCCCAGCTCAGGTCCGCCGGCGAGCTCGAGTCGCTCGAGCGTGCGGCCGCGTACGCCGAGGAGTCGCCCGAGCCCTCACCGGACCTGAACGGGATCGTCGAGCGGCTCCAGCGCGTCCCCGAGGCCGCCACCGATCCGTTCCGCACGCGCCGGGCGCGCCTGGAGGCCACCCTGGGCCTGTACCGCTTCACCGGGCAGGGGGCATCGCTGCTGGACTGGGCCGCGTCGCAGACCGGCCTGAAGGACCCGCTCTCGCGCTTCAACCGGCACGAGCTGGAGCACCAGTTCGACCGGTTCCGCGCGAACCTCGACGCCCACCTCAAGCGCCTGGCGCTGGAGATCCGGCGTGAAGCGCCGGGCGCGATCGCCGAGCTCTCCCGGAGCGCCCCCCCCGCGGCGCAACAGGCGTTGCGCCGCCTCGACGTCGGGCGCTGAGTCCCGGCAACACCCCTCCCCTCCGGCTCCCTCCGGGGCGGCTTCGTTCCCGGACGCCCCGGGCCGGCCCCGCGAGCGCGGCCTCCCACGCCCGTTCTTCTCGGGCCGGCGCGCGTTGGCACGCCGACGCGCCCCCGGCTGGTCCCGCGGTTGTTCCCTCTTCCGGAGCACACCGGCCAAGCGGGAGGAAACCGGCGTGCGCCGATCCGGCCACAACCACAGAGAGGGAGACCGATGAACGAGCAAGAGTTCCGCCAGCGCCTCGAGGACCTGATCTGCCAGATCGGCGAGATGCCCGCCCCCGAGCGAGCCCGCCTGGAGCAGCTCGCCGAGGAGACCAAGGCCCGGCACGAGCGGATGAAGAAGACCATCGCCGACCTGCAGGAGTCCCTCGACTACCTGCGACTGAGCGTCAAGTACCTGGTGTTCGATCTCGAGGCGACCCGCAGGGAGAACCAGTACCTGCGGAAGCTGCTCGACCGGCAGGCCGGTCGGGCCGAGGAGGGCGAGGCGCAGTAGCGGGACCACGGGCAGGGGAACCAGCGTTCGGCGGCCGGCGCTCCGGGTGGACGCCGGCCGCCGTCGCGCGCGCCCGACCGGGCCTTCGCCGTCCCGCCCGGGCCGGGTCCCGCCGGCGCTGGCGGTGTTTGTTCCCGGGCGCGCCGCCTGCTATCGTTGGCGCGCGACCGGGTGCGCCGGTCGTCGCGCCCGAGCCCGCGCGTGTGCCGGAGAGGTGGCCGAGTGGCTGAAGGCGACGGTTTGCTAAACCGTTATACGACCCAAAAGTTGTATCGAGGGTTCGAATCCCTCCCTCTCCGCTTCTTCTACCCGTGGAGGGCCGCCCAGTCGGCCCAGAACGTGGGGTAGGTCTTCCCCACGCATCCCGGGTCACGGATCGACACGCCCGGTCGCCGGAGCCCGATGAGCGCCAGCGCCATCGCCATGCGATGGTCGTCGTAGGTGTCGAACTCGACCGGCGGCGCGCCCGCCGAGCAGTCCACGCCCCCCGCGGGGGGGGTGACCGTGACGGTCTCCGGATCGCCCAGCACGTCCGTTTCCACGCGGACATCGATCTTCGCCAGCTGCGTCTGGAGCGCCGCGATCCGGTCCGATTCCTTGACCCGCAGCGTCCCCAGCCCGCGCAGGATCGAGCGCCCCGAAGCGAACGCCGCCACCACCGCCAGCGCCAGCGCGGCATCCGGCATGTCGGACATGTCCGCCATCACCGGCGCCAGCGTCGTCCCCCCGCGGAAGCCCAGGGACGGCCCCCCCCCGCCGGGCTCGCTCGCCAGCACGGTCCCGCCCATCCGCGAGAGCACCTCCGGAAACCCCGCGTCTCCCTGGAGCGATCGGGTCTCGATCCCGACGATGCGGCACGTCGCCCCCGGGAAGAGCGCCGCCGCGGCCCAGAAGCACGTCGCCCCGCTGGCATCGGGCTCGATCCGGTAGTCGAACCCGCGCAGGCCCGGCTTGGGCGGTCCGATGCCCTCGGCATCCCCGGCCGGCGGGCCCACCCGAAGCACCCGCAGGTCGTCCGACGTGCGGACGGTCGCGCCCAACTGGTCCAGCAGGCCGACGGTCATCGCGATGTACGAGCGGCTGGTGATCCGTCCCTCCAGCTCCACCGTCAGCCCCCCCGGCAGCCACGGCGCGGCCAGCAGGAGGGCCGAGATGAACTGGCTCGAGGCCGTCGTCGGAAATCGCAGCACGGCCGGGCGCGCCCCCGAAACGGCGCCCGATCCCACCGGCCGGATCCTCAGCGGCGGGCAGCCCGGCGTTCCGAGATACTCCACGCTCGCGCCGAGGCGCCCCAGCGCTTCCCCCAGCTCCCCGATCGGACGCTCACGCATCCGCGGGCTCCCATCGACCACCACCGGCACGGGCGAGAGCAGGGCCGCCGCGGCCAGGAACCGCGTCGCCGTCCCCGCGTTGCCGAGGTTGAGCATCACCTCGGTCGTTCCGGGCGCCGGGCGCCACGCCCCATCGACGCCGCGCACCGTCACCGCCTCGCCCGAACGCGTGATCAGCGCGCCCAGCGCGCCCAGCGCCTCGACCATCACCCGGGCATCTTCGGCCTCGAGCAGCGGGCGATGGAGGGTGGAAACGCCGTCGGCCAGGGCCGCCAGCAGAAGGGCCCGGTTGGTCAGGCTCTTGGACCCCGGCGGGTGGATGCGCGCGAAGAAGATCGGTCGCTGGCCGCGCCCGGACGCGAGCGCCGGGAGGGGGAGCGGGTCGGGCAGCTCATCGAGGGGGAGGCGAAGCGTCGCGGCTGGATCGGGCGGAATCGGCACGGGCGGATAGTACGGAATGCCCCTGCGCCCCGCCGCCCCCGGCGCTCAATCCCCATCCCGCCGGAAGACCGCCACCACATCCTCGACCGGCACGACGAACAGCCGGTTGTCCCCCTCGAAGTCCACGGGGATCGCGTGCTTGGGGTTGAACAGCACCCGGTCGTAGCGCTTGATGGGGTAGTCGGCATCGTGCCCGACCTGGGCCGAGACGGCGACGATCCGGCCCGTGAGCGTGGGGATCTCGATCTTGTCGGGCAGGTGGATGCCGGTCTTGGTCTGCTTCTTGTCCTCATCCTTGCGGATGAGCACTCGCTTGCCGATGGGCTCGACGGTCTCGATGGAGGGGGTCGTCTCGGCCTTGCGCGATGGCGAGGGGGTGGACATTCCCGGTATCCTAGGGCCGCGCCGATTCACCACGGAAGCACAGGAGCCGCAGATCGACGCAGATCCGAGCGCACCATCGGGAGCCCAGGCGGCGCTGTGGAGACCAGCCCAGTTCTCTCTCGTTTCTCGCTTTGATCCGCGTTCATCCGCGTGAATCTGCGGCCTCTCCGACCCGCCGCGGCGATCTTCCCCGGAGCCCTCCGTGAAGCAACTCCTCGACCTTATCCGCGATGTCCCCGACTTCCCGCGCCCCGGCATCACCTTCAAGGACTTCACGCCCCTCCTGGCCGACCCGCGCGGCCTGGCCCTGGCCGTGGAGCTCATGGCCAACCCGTTCCGCGGCCAGAACATCGCCCTCGTCGTCGGCGCCGAGTCGCGCGGGTTCATCTTCGGCACGGCCATCGCCCAGGCGCTCTCGGCCGGCTTCGTTCCCATCCGCAAGCCCGGCAAGCTGCCGCGCAGGGTCCACGGGGTGGACTACGTGCTCGAGTACGGTCGCGACCGGCTGGAGATCCATATCGACGCGATCCGCGAGGGCTCGCGCGTGCTGCTGGTGGACGACCTATTGGCCACCGGCGGCACGCTCCTGGCCTGCTGCGAGCTGATGCGCGCCTGCGGGGCGAGCCTCGCCGGCATCGCGGTCCTCATCGAGCTGACCGCCCTCAAGGGGCGCGCGCGCGTGAAGGAGTTCGGCGATGTCCACGCGGTGCTGACGTACTGACGGGGGGGGGCCGTCGATCCGCGTCGGGGTTTCCGGCGGTGGCCCGCTGCCCCGCGGCGGAGTCGCTCGGAGTGCCCACGCGTGCCCTACCGCCTCCGCCGCTCCACGACGAGGGTCCGCAGGGGGTGCGCCTCGAGAAGCGGGTGCGCCGCATCGAGCTCCGCGCGCTCCTCGGGCGTCGCGCCGAACCACAGCGGGTTGTCGATCCACCAGAACTCGCGCACGGTCGGCCGTTCGGCGAGCGCCGCCCGCACCCCTGGCGCGAGTGGCTCCTGCGCCAGCCGGACCAGCACCGCCTCGGGCAGGTAGTACTCCATCGGCAGCAGGGGGGTGCGCGAGAGGACGGGCGCCCCGACGGCGGATGCCTCGATCCGGCGTGAAGCCCCGCGCCAATCCGGATTGGGGGCCATGACCGTGGTCTGGTCCGCGGCGACCGTGACCATCGCGAGGCTGGCCGCGAGACCGCCGCCGAGCACGACGGAGGCAAGGGTGGCACGCACTGCCGGGCGGCGCCACCGGCCCACGCCGACCGCCACCACCGCCGGATAGAGCGGCAGCAGCACGATCAAGTTGCGCTCCTGGTAGAGGCGCACGTCCTCCACCCCCGCCAGGCGCAGGACTACGGGCGCCAGCGCGTAGAACACGAGCGGGAACGCAAAGGCCGCGCCCAGCGCCCGCCCGGCGGGCTCCCGCACCAGGTGCGTCAGCCCGCACACCAGCGGGATGAGCATAGCGACGCCCGCGACGATCGCGCCCGTCCATCCGGCGCCCGTCAGCTGGATGGTGTTCCCGAAGGGAAACCAGGCCAGGAGCACCTCGGCCAGCTCGCGCACCTTGAAGTGGCGCAGGTACGAGCGGTCCATTGCGCCCGCGTGCCCGACCTTGGCGAGCAGGAGTGGGACGGCCCCGGCGAGCGTGACGGCCACGACCAGCGCGAGGCGCCGCCCGCCCATGGGGACGCGCGCCGCGC
Organism: uncultured Phycisphaeraceae bacterium; assembly: GCA_964459825.1. Taxonomy (GTDB): domain Bacteria; phylum Planctomycetota; class Phycisphaerae; order Phycisphaerales; family UBA1924; genus CAYWOF01. Next base: position 7,672 of record CAYWOF010000154.1, read on the forward strand.
CGTGTCCGTCCGCGCGCCGGCGTCGCCCGCGCTCGACCACGCCCCACGCCAACACCGCCCAGAGTGGCAGGAGCACGAGCAGCACCTGCGGGTCGATCAGCACGCCGACCAGTCCGGCGCCCACAGCGGGCACGACGCCGGCTCGCGCCGTCGATTCGGGTCCGGACGCACGCGCCACGAGCCGGCTGTGGGTCCACAGGATGAGGGCGCTCGCC
>CAYWOF010000155.1:0-7886 GCA_964459825.1 uncultured Phycisphaeraceae bacterium
GGAGGCAGACGTACAGGTCGAGCAACTGGCGCAGGGCGACGTTGAGGGACCGGATCCCGCCGCCGATGGGGGTCGTGAGCGGGCCCTTGATGCCGACGAGGCACTCGCGGAAGGCCTTGAGCGTGTCGTCGGGGAGCCAGTTGCCCGTCTTGTTGAAGGCCTTCTCGCCCGCGAGGACCTCCTTCCAGTGGATCCTCCGCTTGCCCTTGTAGGCCTTCTGGACGGCGGCATCGAGAACACGAACGCTGGCGCGCCAGATGTCCGGCCCCGTGCCGTCGCCCTCGATGAAGGGGAGGGTCGGCTCGTCGGGGACCTTCAGACCGGCGGGGGACATGGTGATGGTGGAGGGCATGGTGACTCCAGAGATGGCAAATGGCGGATGGGCTGACCGCGGAAGCGGTTTCTCTCTCAGGGGCGCAAGGGTAGGGCGCGGCGGGCTGGTCGTCAGGGCTGGATGGGCTGGCTGGCCCCCATCCCCGGGCCGTACACCACCGCGTTGGCGAAGAGCCGCCGCGTCCCCAGCGTGGCGGCGCGGAAGTTCGGGTCATCGGCGAAGAGGATCACCTGGCCGGCGCCGAGGGCCTCGCGCGTCACGTACGCCGTGTTGGCCAGCCGCTCGGCGGCCTCGGGCCAGAGCAGGCCCGACATGCGCAAGCGCAGCTCGTAGCCGGGCGGGGCGATGGTCCAGCCGGCCTTGGGTTTCGGAGATGGGGTTTCAGGTGGCGGGGCTGCGCCGGTTGTCGGTTCGCGGTTTTCGGTTTTCGGGGAGGAGGGTTCGGGCGATGGGTCGGGCTGGGCGGTGGGCGGCGTCGGCGGGGGGACGGGAGCTGGGCTGAAGACGCCGAAGCGAACCGGGGCCTGGACGCCGGCCGGCACAACGAGGGCGCCCGAGCCGCCGAAGAGGACGGGCAGGGAGTCGGCGCACCCCGCGGTGAGCCAGGAGCGGTCGTCCACGCGGGCGGCGAGGATGACCCCCTGCGGCGAGAAGATCCGGCGCCACTCATCGCGCCGCTTGAGCTCCTCCTCGCTGGGACGGTTCTCGCCCGTGCCGTCCCAGGGGTACTCGACCGCGTGCTCGCCCGCGGGCGGCGTCACGGCCCAGACCGCCGCGGGATCGGGCGCTGCGCTCACGCCGCCCCACTCGCGGATCACCGACTGGATGTACGGATCGGGCTTGGCGATCACCTCGGAGAGCAGGCGCGCCTGGCCGATGCCCTTCTCGGTCGCCAGGGCGCCCGCCGAGGAGCCGGGGGCGACGAGCGTGCCCCCGGCGCGAACCCAGCTCCGGAGCGTCTCGGTGTTCTGGCCGATCCACGCCCGCGCGCCCTCGGGCACGACCAGCACGTTGTAGCGCCGCAGGTCGGCGCCGCCGGCCTGGTCGGCGTCGAGGTACGAGGCGCGAACCCCCAGCACGTGGTCGATCGTGTGCCACGCCTGGCCGTAGGAATAGGGCGAGGTCGTGTCGCGCCCCAGGACCGCGATGCGAGGCGGGTGGAGCAGAACGAAGTGCTCCCCGCCGAGGTCGGGCGCATCCCCGGGCGCCATGCCGGTGCCGACCGCGCTGAACGCGAGGTCCACCTCGAGGCTGACGGCGGTCACCGTGTCCGCCAGCGCATCGCCCGCGGCGCCCGGCGCGGGCGGGTTGTCCTTGCGGGTGACGACGACGGAGCCGCGGGCGAACTTGCGCCCGCCGAGCTCGGTGGGCTTGTTGGTGATGCGGACCCAGACGCCACGATCCATGAGGCGTGCGGCCGCGACGACGGAGCGGTCGTCGGCGCCGTCAATAAGGAAAGCAGTCGCGGCTGGCGAGGCTGCGGTGGACTGATTGGGGGGTGAAGGAACCGACGGAGACTGCGGACGAGACTGCTCTTGAACTGGAGGGTCATCGGGCGATCGTGCCGGACCCTGCACTTGGACTGACGGACTGGAGGCCAGTTCGTAACACTCGACATCGAAGAGCATGGGGATGGACCAGCCGGTGATGTCGTAGAGGCGGGACCGGTCGAAGCGGAGGAGCTCGCGCCGCTCCTCGGTGAGGAACTCGGGTGTCATGCGCGGGTCGAACTCGAGCATGGCCGCGAGAAGGTGGGCCAGGGGCTGGCGGTTGGGGATGAGGATGGTGCCGGCGGGGAACTCGTGCTCGGCCTCGCGTCCGAGCCGATCACGGGCCGCCGCCCTGAAGGGCTCGCTCGCAGCGTGGGACTCGAAGCCCTGGATGGCGAGGAGGTCGAGGAAGACGCGGAAGCGCGAGGGGTTGGCGCCGGGAACGACCGCGAAGGTGCGCTGCGCGTAGGGCGAGTCGTCGGCGAGGACGGCGCGCCGATCGGCGAGGAAGTCGGCGAGCACCTTCTGCCGGTTGGCCGCGAGCGTCCCGAGGTTGGCCATGGAGGCGACGAGCTGCTTGTGGACGGCCTCGCGGTAGGGCTCGAGCGTTCCTTCCGGGCGGCGCACGGCATCGGTCGAGATCGAGGCCTGCTCGTAGAGGTTCTCGACGGCCCCGCGCGGAGCGGCCCAGGAGGAGGAGTAGCCGGGGTACCACTCCTCGTTCCACTCGCCGGTGTAGTAGCGCCAGCCGTGAGCGTCGAACGCCTCGGCCTGCTCGGCCGCGAAGACATCCACCCAGCGCCGGACGTGGGCGGGGTAGTTGGGGTTGTAGGGCTCCCGAGCCGGCATGAACAGGAACGTGTCCTGCGAGCCCATCTCGTGGCTCTCCATGAAGTAGTGCGGGTGCCAGTCGCGGATGGCGCCGAGGCGCCCGCGGGTCTCGGGCTGGGTGGCGAAGATCCAGTCGCGGTTGAGATCAAAGAGGTAGTGATTCATGCGCCCGCTGGGCCAGACGCCGGCGTGGAGGAGGGACTGGTCATCGACGGAGGGCTGGGCGGTGCGGTTCTCGGCGATCATGCGGACCCAGCGGTCGCGACCGTCGGGGTTCATGAGCGGATCGATGATGACGACGAGGTTCTCCAGGAGCGACCGGACATCGTCATCCTGCCCGGCCGCGAGGTGGTGGGCGACGGCGAGGGCCGCATCGGAGCCGGACATCTCATCGCCGTGGATGCAGTAGGCCATCCAGGCGATAGCGGGCAGGTCGCGGGCGAGGCGATCGAGTGCCGCGGAGTCCTTCATCGAGCGCGGGTCGGCGAGCCTCGCGAGGTCGGACTTGAGGCCATCGAGACGCGCGATGCGCTCGGGGGTGGCGATGACGAGGTAGTAGAGCGCGCGGCCCTCGTGCGTCGTGCCGTACTGGATGAGCTTCGCGCGCGGGCTGGCGTTGGCTATGGCCTTGATTACGGACTCGATCTGGGCGTGGGTGACGGGCTTGTCGCCGAGGCGGAAGCCGAGGATGGAGTCCGGCGTGGGGATGGCGGGGTCGTGGGCGGCACCGGGAAAGAACCCGGCCTCGTGGGTCAGGCCCGGGAGGGGCGCCGGGGGTGGCGCGGTGCTCGGGTTCGGAGGTGCGGACTCGGTCGTGATCGGCGGCTGCCCCGGGGCCGGTGCCGGGGGCGCGCTGGTCGCGGGGCGGGGCGCGCCGGGGGAGGCCGGCTGTCGAGCGAGGGCGCACGAGGCAATCGCGAGGCCGAGGGAGGCGAGCGCTGCAAGCAGACTGAGGCGACGGGTGGGCACGGAGGGGCTCCGGGAGTGGTGTGGCATAGCGTATCGAGCGCGCCGGGGGGCGCGATCTCGGGCCAGCGCGTGGGACGAGCGAGGCGGGCAATGCCAACCGCGGCGCTCGCCGACCGGTGACACAGGCGACATGGCGCCGGCCAGAGTGCGGCAGAAGCGCTGCCGGCGGCGTTCCCGGTCGCCCATGGAGGCATGGCCGGTCACACATGGGGCGGGTCGGCGCGCGGACCCTATTGTCGGGCGTGCACGAGACCGGTCCATTCCTGACGCTCGCGGCGGACGTTCATCATCTGCCCCTGCTGACGACGATCGCGGCGGGCTTCGCCGCGGCGTGGGTCCTCGGGCTGTTCACGCAGCGGATCGGGCTGTCGCCGATCGTGGGGTATCTGCTGGCGGGGGTGGTGATCGGGCCGTACACGCCGGGGTTCGTGGGAGACGAGCACCTGGCGCAGCAACTGGCGGAGGTGGGCGTCATCCTGATGATGTTCGGCGTGGGGCTGCACTTTCACCTGAAGGACCTGATCGCGGTGAGGGGGATCGCGATCCCCGGGGCCATCGGGCAGAGCGTGGTCGCGACGGCGCTGGCGATGGTGGCGTTCCACCTCTTCGGCTGGCCGTGGAAGTCCGGGATGGTCATCGGCATGGCGATGGCGGTCGCCAGCACGGTGGTGCTGCTGCGGGTGCTGATGGACAAGGACATGCTCGGGAGCTCGCACGGGCACGCGGCCGTCGGGTGGCTCATCGTGGAGGACATCTTCACCGTCCTCGCGCTGGTGTTCGTGCCGATGCTGGCCGTCGAGAGCGGCGCGCCGGGGGACGGGCCGGGCGCGCCCGGCGCGCCGGGAGGCGGCGGGGGGCTGGTGACGATCGGGTGGGCGGTCGCGAAGCTGGCGGCGCTGGTGGCGATCGTGCTGTTCGCGGGCTCGCGGATCGTTCCGTGGGTCCTGGCCCAGGTGGCCAGGCTGCGGTCGCGCGAGCTGTTCACGCTGACCGTGCTGGTGCTCTCGATCGCGATCGCCGTCGGCTCGGCGGCGGTCTTCGGCGCCTCGGTGGCGCTGGGGGCGTTCCTCGCGGGGATGGTGGTGGCGCAGTCGCCGACGAGCCACCAGGCCGCCGCGGACGCCCTGCCGATGCGCGACGCCTTCGCGGTGCTGTTCTTCGTGGCGGTGGGGATGCTCTTCGACCCGGCGTTCGTGGTCCGCGAGCCCGGGATGGTGGCGTGCGCGCTGGGGATCGTGCTGGTGGCCAAGCCGCTGGCGGCGCTGGTCATCGTGGCGATCCTCGGCTACCCGGCCCGGACGGCGCTGACGGTGGCGATCGGGCTGGCGCAGATCGGCGAGTTCTCGTTCATCCTGGGGCAGGTCGCGCACGGGCACGGCCTCCTGCCGGAGGAGGGACGGCACATCCTCGTCGCGGCGGCGATGATCTCGATCACGCTCAACCCCCTGCTCTTCGGCGCGCTGGACGGGATCGAGGGCTGGGCGCGCCGGCGCCGCGTGCTCTGGCGCCTCCTCAACGCCCGGTTCGAGCGGCGTCAGCGCGCCATCAACGCGCGGTCGCAGGCGGCGATCGCCACCACGGAGAAGCCGCTGGCGATCATCGTGGGGTACGGGCCGGTGGGGCGCGTGGTCGACGCCCTCCTGCGCGACGCGGGGCTCCGGACCGTGATCGTCGAGATGAACCTGCGGTCGGTCGAGTCGCTGACCCGCGCCGGGCACCCGGCGATCTACGGCGACGCGACGCGCGTGGACATCCTCGAGCAGGCGGGGATCCGCCGGGCGACGTACCTGGTGGTCACCCTCCCGCACTCGGCCAGCCGCGCCGACCTGGTGCGCGCGGCGCGGGAGCTGTACGCGGACGTGAGGATCGTCATGCGGGCGCGCTACCTGGCGGAGGGGGACGCCCTGCGCGCGGCCGGGAGCACCCGGACCGTGTTCGAGGAGGGCGAGACCGGGATCGCCATGGCGCGCCAGGTCATGGAGCTGCGCGGGATGGACGAGGCGACCATCGACCCCATGCTCGACGCGATCCGGACCATCTGGAGGATGCGGTCGGGATGATCGCCGTCGATGCGCCCCGGAGAGGCGCGGCGCGTGTCCGCACCGGGCGAGTGGCTTGCGGGGTTCATTCGTGCCGCGCCGGCCAGCGGTCGAGGCGAGCGCCCATCGCATCGCGGATGCGCCGGAGCTGGGCGAGGTGCTGATCGTCGAGGGCGCGGAGGGTGAGGCGGTTCACACCCTTGGGGCGCAGGCCGGCGCTGGCGACCTCATGGCGGTCGCCGGCGCGGGCGCGCCGGGGGTTGCGCCGAGTCCTGGCGAACGGCCCTCGGTCGGCTTGCCCGGACGATCTTCCGGGCGGAAACCGTCGACGCGTGGCCCGAGGGCGTGCCGGCGGAGCCACAGGGAGACCGACACCAGCCCGATGAGCGCCGGCACCTCCACGAGCGGGCCGACGACGGCCGCGAACGCGACCCCGGAATCGATGCCGAAGACGGCGATGGCGACGGCGATGGCCAGCTCGAAGTTGTTGCCCGAGGCCGTGAAGGCGAGAGTCGCGCACCGTTCGTAGTCGGCGCCGGCCCGGCGCGCCAGCCAGAAGGCCGACAGGAACATGACGGCGAAGTAGAGAAGGAGGGGCAGCGCGATCCGCGCCAGATCGAGGGGCAGCCTCACGATGGCATCCCCCTGGAGGCTGAACATCGCGACGATGGTCAGGAGGAGCGCGATGAGCGTGAGGGGCGCGACGCGGGGGATGAACCGGCGGGTGTACCAGTCGTCCCCCTTGAGCGGGCGCAGGATCGTGCGCGTCAGCAGCCCCGCACCGAAGGAGACGCCGAGGTAGATGCCGACGGTGCGCGCGAGCTCCCCGACGCCCACGGGAACGTCGGCCCCGCGCAGGCCCACGAGCGGGGGAAGGACCGCGACGAAGAGCCACGCGTACGGTGCGAAGAAGAGGACCTGGAAGATGCTGTTGAGCGCGACCAGTCCCGCGCCATACTCGGCGCTGCCGCGCGCCAGGTCGTTCCACACGAGGACCATGGCGATGCAGCGCGCCAGCCCCACGATGATCAGACCGATCATGTACTCGGGCTTGTCCGGCAGAAGGAGGGTGGCGAGCGCGAACATGAGCACCGGGCCGACGATCCAGTTCAGGAACAGCGACAGCCCGAGAATCCGGCGGTCGCGGAACACGCCCGGGAGCTTCTCGTACCGCACCTTGGCCAGGGGCGGATACATCATCAGGATGAGCCCCAGCGCGATCGGGACGTTCGTGGTCCCCACCGACATCGAGTCGAGCCACCCGCTGACGCCGGGCGCCAGGCGACCGATCGCGACTCCGGCGGCCATCGCCAGTAGGATCCAGAGCGTCAGGAACCGATCGAGCACGCCCAGGCGCGCCGGGAGGCGGCGCTCGCCTGGCGCGCCGAGCGATCGGGGCGGGTTCGCGGGGCTCATGGCTCTGCCTCCCCGGGGGGGCCGCGGGAGCGGACGGACGGCCCGCCCGATGCGGACTCACGCCGGTCTGCGGGCGGCGATGTCGAGGCTGGTGATCAGGTCCGCGGGCCGGGTGCCCGGCGGGAGGCTCTGGAGGATCCGCCGGTAGAGCGGGTCCTTCCAGTTCGCCATGGCGTCGATGTACTGCGGCTTGCGCGTGAGCACGATGTCGGTCAGGCCGGCGGCGGCGGCCATGGCACGGGTCTCCTCGACGAGGACCGCGCCGGCGATGCAGCCGATGAGGGCCTCGACGTCGCGCCGGACCGCCTCGGGAAGGGGCCGGAGGAGGGCGAGGTCCGACACGGCGACGCGTCCGCCGGGTCGGAGGACGCGGGCGATCTCGCGCCACACGCGGGGCTTGTCCGGGGAGAGGTTCAGGACGCAGTTGGAGATCACCACATCGACCGAGGCGTCGGCGACCGGGAGGTGCTCGATCTCGCCGAGGCGGAACTCGACGTTGTCGAGGCCGGATTGCGCGCGGTACGAGGCGATGTTGCGCCGGGCCTTGGCGAGCATGTCGGGCGTCATGTCCACGCCGATCACGCGCCCGGTGGGACCGACCTTGGGCCCGGCGATGAAGCAGTCGAACCCGCCGCCGGCGCCCAGGTCGAGGACGATCTCGCCGGGCTTGAGCGAGGCGAGGGCGGTCGGGTTGCCGCAGGAGAGACCCATGTTGGCGCCCGCGGGCGTGGCGGCAAGATCGGAGGTCGAGTAGCCGATGGCGGCGGCGACCTGGTCGGGGGTGAGCGTGGCGGGCCCGCAGCAGCC
>CAYWOF010000156.1:0-7783 GCA_964459825.1 uncultured Phycisphaeraceae bacterium
GCCTCTGGTGGGTGCTCCTCTCGACACCAGGGATGGTGCGCCGGCGGCGCCGCCGCCGCGCGGGGCGCTGTCCCCGCTGTGCCTACGACCTGGCCGGGCTGCCCGACGACTCGAACTGCCCGGAGTGCGGGCTCGAACGCCGACCCAAACCCACGCCGTGATACGCTCAGCCCGTGCGACGGGTGACCCTCAGACGCCTCGCCCTCTCGCTCGCGCTGGGCGCGGCGACAACCGTCGGCGTCGCCTGGGTCATCGCCACGCGGATCGGGGAGCGCCCCGTCGGGGCCCGGCGCGGCTTCCACGTCGATGGCAACGGCGCCATCGATGTCTACCGGTTCGAGCGCAGCGGCACGGTGGGGTTGCACGTCATCTCCGGCACGTCGTCGTGGCAGGGCGAGGGGCCCGACGACGCCACCGAACCGATCGACTCCCTCGTGCCCGCCTGGGCCCGCGAGCGCCTCGTGCCCTCCGGGTGGATCGGGGCGCCCACGACCTGGAGCTACTCCTACCTCAGCCGCCAGCTGCTCATCCGCGGTTGGCCCCTTCCGTGCCTGTGGTGCCTGCTCGAGGGCGTGCCCAACCCGACGGGATACTGGGGTCATCGCGCGATCTCGGGCATCATCGTCAACCGGAACTGGAAGGGCTTCGCACGCCCATGGCCCGGTGACCCACCGGTCACCCTGCCCTATCGCCCGCTCTGGGGAGCCTTCGCGGCCAACACGGGTGTGTACGCCGCGGCCTGGTGGGTGCTCCTCGTGGCCCCGGGCGAGGTGCGCCGGGCTCTCCGGCGCCGGCGCGGGCGCTGCGCCTCGTGCGGGTACGACCTGAGCGGGCTGCCCGGCGGAACGACCTGCCCCGAGTGCGGCCGGCGCGATGGCGTCGAACCACCCGGGATCCGGTAAGCTCCGGCCATGCTCGAAACTCCCGGCTCCGCGAGAGCGAGCCGGTGATCCGCCTGCACATGTGACCCTCCGAGGGCGCAGCCGGTACAACCCGCATGGCGACCACGAGGGAGAGCACGATCCCGGGACGAGCCGCCATCCTCCGGCGCGCGCCCTGGCCCGGACTCGCACGCCAAGGCTTCCTCTGCATCGCGCTGGGCTCCCTGACGGTGCTCCTCGTCGCCTGGGGGCTGCCCTTCGCCGCGTACCACGCGCCGGGCACCTGGTGGAACGTCGGGGGGTGGGGCCTGACCTGGGGGGCCGCGGGCGCGACCCAGCACCGGTGGGCCGATGATGCCCCGCGCAACCACGGCGCGACCGGAGTCCCGCACGCGGGTCACTACTTGATCTACCGCCACCGGCTGGCGACGACCGTGGACTTCCGGCGCGTCATCTTCGTCGGCGCCATCTACCAGCAGCACTTCTACCGCATAGACCCGCCGCCGCGCTGGGCCGCGGTGATCTCGACCGACATGCGCGAGGGGTTCGAGCAGGTGATCACCACGGCCACCGGCTGGCCGTGGCGATGCTTCCGCGGCGAGCACTGGATCTCGTGGCGCCCCGGCCCGCCGGCGCCGCGCCAGGTGCCGTTGGGCGAGCGGATCATCGAACTCCCCGGCCTCGCCACCGACCCTCCGACGCCCCCGCCCGAGCGCCTCGTCCGCACGTGGCACTTCACCCTCCACGGGACGTGGGAGGGCTACATCCCGCTCGAGCCGATGTGGGGCGGACTCGGCGCGAATGTCGCGGCGTGGAGCGGCCTCTGGCTCCTGCTGCTCGAAATGCCGCGAGCAGCCCGGCATGCCCTGCGCCGCCGGCGCGGGAGATGCACGCGCTGCGGCTACGACCTGCGCGGCCTGGACCTGTCCACGCTCTGCCCGGAATGCGGTCACCGCAGCGCCCGGAGACAGTCGCCCGCCGTCCGAGAACCGCCCTGAGGGCGAACTGCCTCCCATGCCTTGCCCGCTCCCGATCGATGTATTACAATGTCATACATGGCCGACGTTCTTTCCATCCGCCTGACCGACAAGCTGCGCCGGCAGCTGGATCGCCTGTGCAAGCGCCAGGACCGCCCGGCCAGCGATGTCGCGCGCGAGGCGCTGCGGCGTTACCTCGCCGCCGAGGAGCTGCGCCAGCTGCGCGACCGCCTGCGCCCGCACGCCGCCGCCCGCGGGCTCCTGACCGATGAGGACGTGTTCAAGGCCGTCCCGTGAGGGTCGTGCTCGACACCAACGTGGTCCTCGCGGCCATCTTCACGCGCGGCGTCTGCGAGGCCGTGCTCGACGCGTGCCTCGAATCGCACACGATCGTGCTGAGCGAGCACATCCTGGCGGAGTTCGCGCGCCACGCGGGCGGCAAGTTCGGCGCGCCCGCGCCGGATGTCCGCGCCGCGGTCGAGTACCTCCGCCGCCAGGCCGAGATCGTGGAGCCCGCCCCCGTGCCGCCGGAGTCGTGCTCCGATTCCGACGACCGGCCCGTGCTCGGCACCGCCATCGCAGGCAACGCCGAGGCGCTGGTGACCGGCGTCCGGGAGCTGCGGTCGCTCCGGCATGCGGGCCGCGCGCCGATCCTCTCGCCGCGAGAGTTCCTTGATCGTGTGAGATAGCGCCGCGCCCGCGCACGGGTGAGGCCACACACATCCCCTTCCGGCATGCTGTTGTGATGCGTTCGGCCCATGCGCTGCTCGCCGTCGACCAGCTCCTGACCTGCGCGCCGTGTCGAGGGTGCTCTCCGGGATTCGGCCATGAACAATGCCCGGAGTGCGGGCGCTCGCGCCCGCATGAGCCGCCCGCGTAATCCGGCCCTGCCGGCGCGTACCCACGCCCCAAGCCCACCCGCAGCCCCAGGGCCCGCAACCCGCTCTACGTCGCCTACCACGACACCGAGTGGGGCGTGCCCGTGCACGACGACCGCGTGCACTTCGAGTTCCTGATCCTCGAGGGCGCGCAGGCGGGCCTCTCGTGGGAGACCATCCTCGCCAAGCGCGAGCGCTACCGCGAGGTGTTCGCGGGGTTCGACCCGGCCCGCATCGCCCGCTTCACTCCGGCGCGCGTCGAGCGGCTCCTGCGCGACCCCCGCATCGTCCGCAACCGGCTCAAGATCGAGTCGGCCATCGGCAACGCCCGCGCGTTCCTCCGCGTGCAGAAGGAGTTCGGATCGTTCGATGGGTACGTCTGGCGGTTCGTCGATGGGCGGCCGATCGTTCGGCGACGCCGCGGCCTCCGCGCGATCCCGGCGACCACGGCCGAGTCCGATGCCCTCTCGAAGGATCTCAAGAAGCGGGGCTTCCGCTTCGTCGGCTCGACCATCTGCTACGCCTACATGCAGGCGGTTGGGCTCGTGGATGACCACCTCGCCGCGTGCTTCCGGGGCGGGAGACGATGAGTCGGTGAGACGGTGAGGACTGTAAAGGTCCACGCGCGGGCGTTCCCGTCCGCTATGCTCGACGCATGACTTCGCTCCACGTCGTCGCCATCGGAGCTGTCGCCCTCGCCTCGGTCATGGCCACCGCCACCCGCGCGGGCGACCTCACGCCCAAGGTCCTGCTCGTGGGCATCGATGGCCTGCGCGCCGACGCCATGCTCGCCGCGGAGGCGCCGAACCTCGACGCCCTCATCGCCGACGGCTGCTGGACCGATCGAGCGTGGGCCAGCCCCTTCACCGTCAGCGGCCCCGGCTGGTCCGACTGGCTCTGCGCCGTCTGGCCGGAGAAGCACGGCGCGATCGACAACGACTTCAAGGACACGCACTACGACCGGTACCCCCACTTCTTCGCACGCCTCAAGGAGAAACGCCCCGACCTCGTCACCGCCCACTTCGCCGATTGGCTGCCCATCGACCAGCTCATCCTCGGCGGGCACGAGCCCGACATCCGGTTCGCCGTGGACTACACCGACAACGGCGATGCCAAGACCGTCGAGGCGGTCCGCGGCATCCTCGCCACGCGCGACCCCGACATCGTCTTCGTCTACTTCGCCGATGTCGATGTCGCCGGGCACAACCACGGGTTCCACCCCGCCAGCCCGGAGTACCTGGCCGAGATCGCCGAGGTCGATGGCCAGATCGGACGGATTCTGGAGGCCCTGCGCGCCCGCACCACGCACGCGAGCGAGGACTGGCTGATCCTCGTCAGCACCGACCACGGCGGGACGATCGATGGCATCCACGGGCGTGACGAGGAGGCGCACCGGCGGATCCCCTTCATCGTCAGCGGGCGCGCCGCCGCGCGAGGCATCCTCCACGCCAGCGTGAACCAGGTGGATGTCCCCGCGATCGCCCTGGCGCACCTCGGCGTCGAGATCGATCCGGCGTGGGGATGGGACGGGCGCGTGGTGGGCCTGAAGTCTCCCGGCACACCCCTCGACACCAATCTCATCTTCAACGGCGATGCCGAGTACTCCACCGGCTGGCCGGACGCGAAGAACAACCCGGGCATCGCCGGGTGGACGGACCTCGGGCCGATGACGGTGAACCGCTACGGATCGCCCAACGGGTATCCGACGGTGGAATCCCCGGGGCCACCCGGCGCGGGCACGGGCGCTCGCGGCGACAACTTCTTCGCGGGCGGCGCCGGGGTCCGCGCGGAGATCACCCAGCGCCTCGACGTGGCCGATCGCGCGAGCGACATCGACGCGGGCCGGCTCGCGATCGAGCTCCGCGCCTGGCTGGGCGGGTACGCGGAGCAGCGCGACCTGGCGTGGGTCGAGGCGCGGATGCTCGATGCGCGGGACGCGACCCTCGGGGCGGTGCGGATCGGGCCCGTGACCCTCGCGGATCGGAGGCTCGCGTTCGGGGGCGAGGGGGACCGGCTCACGGGGCTCCTGGAGCGATCGGCGGACGCGCCGGTGGCGCCCGGGACCCGCCGGATCGAGGTGCTGGTCATCGCCGAGGGCGCGGCCGGCGACAACGACGGGTACGTGGACAATCTGTCGCTGGTGCTGCGGAAGGCCGGCCGGTAGCGCCCGGAGCAGATCGAACTAAGAGAGCAGATCGAGCAAAGAAAGCAGATCGAGCAGATCGGGCGCGGGTCTGCGAATCCCCCGTTCGCACCACAGGCACCATCTGCTCCATTTGCTCCATTCCCTCGATCCGCTCCATCCGCTCGCTTCGCTCACTCCGCTCCATCCGCTCGATTCGCCCTCGGCTACCCTCCCCCATGCGCGAGGCCGAGCTTCTCTCGCACATCTACGCCCGCTCGGCCGGCCTGGCGGGCGAGTTCCCCCACATCCTCGTCGGCCCCGGCGACGACTGCGCCGTCGTGCGCCCCCCCGCCGGTGCCGCCGGGCTCCTCCTCAAGGTCGACCAGCTCGTCGAGGGACGCCACTTCCGGCCCATCCCCGCGACCCCCGTCGATCTGGTCGCGCGCAAGGCCATCGCGCGCTCCGTCTCCGACATCGCCGCCATGGGGGGTACTCCTTCGTGCGCTCTCGTCGGCGCGGTCCTGCCCGCGCGCTGCCACTTCGCCGACGCGCTCTTCGACGCCATGGCCCGCTGGGCCCGACACTGGGGCTGCCCCCTCGTCGGCGGCGACATCGCGACATGGACAGGAGAAACCCTGATCCTGTCCATCACGATCGTCGGCACCCCCCACCCCGCGCGCGGTCCCGTCCGCCGCTCGGGCGCCCGCCCGGGCGATGATCTCTTCGTCACGGGCACGCTCGGCGGCTCGCTCGATCCGGCCACGGGCCTCGGTCGCCACCTGACCTTCGAGCCCCGCCTGCCCGAGGCCCGCTCGCTCTGCGACTCGCTCGGGGATCGACTCACGGCCATGATGGACATCTCCGATGGCCTCGGCATCGACGCGGGCCGCCTCGCCGCGGCCTCCGGCGTGCGCATCGTGCCGGGCGCCGGTTGCGTCGTGAACGATCGCGCCCGCCCGCTGGATGTCTCGACCGTCGGCTGGGAGCACGGGCGCGATTGAGCGGCCGGGTGGCACGCCCGGCAAGCGCAGCGCGCCGGGCGTGGCGCGGCGCCCCGCGCCCCCCAACAATCCCCCATGCCGATCGAGCTCGCCCGCCACACCGCCGGCCCCGATGAGACCGAGCTTCTCGGCGCGGCGCTCGCGGGGGCCCTGCGCGCCGGCGACATCGGCCTCCTCGACGGCCCGCTCGGCGCCGGCAAGACCACGCTCGTTCGCGGCCTCGCTCGCGGCCTGGGCATCGACCCCGGCACGGTGAGCAGCCCGACGTTCGTCATGGTCCACGAGTACCCCGTCCCCCCACCGGCATCGGCCTCCGACGCCGCCGATCGTCCCACCCGCCTCGTCCACGTGGACGCGTACCGCCTCGCCGGCTCCGAAGAGCTCGATACCCTGGGGTGGGATCGGGCCGCGGGGGTGAGGGGGGGCGACGGGCGCGCCATCGTGATCGAGTGGGCCCAGCGTCTCGGGACCGAGCCCGAGCGCATCGCGGGCCGCGAGGCCGCGCGCCTCGCCATCGCCGTGACGGGCGAGAGCACGCGGCGCATCGCCCTGACGCTCCCCGACGCCTGGGCCGATCGGCCCGAGGTGGCCTCGCTGCGGAGCCCCTCGAGGTGCCCAGTCACGGGTCGTCCCGTGGACCCGTCGAGCCCGACCTTTCCATTCGCCGATGAGCGCGCCCGCCAGGCCGACCTCTACCGATGGATGAGCGGCGCCTACCGAATCTCGCGCCAGGCCCGGCCCGAGGACGCCGCGGAATAGCCCCGGCGCCGTCCCCGCGCGCGATCGGATCGTGTACGATCGCGCCATGGCGAACATCGCTCGGCCACGGATCGGCTCGATCGCGGCCTTGGCCGCACCCATCGTCGCGTGGCTCGCCGCCCCGGCGCGGGCGCAGGATGGCGCCGCCGCCGAGACCAGCCTCTGGGAGCTCTTCCTCCAGTCCTTCGACCTCTTCAGCGTCGTCCTCCTGGCCGGCTCCATCGCCGCCGTCGCGTACATCGTCCGCGCGGTGATGGACGTTCGTGGCAGCGCCATCGGACCCGAGAAGACCATCGAGGCCCTCGACGGCATGGTCAAGGCCGGACGCCTGCGCGAGCTCGTGGAGTTCGCCCGGCGCGACGGCTCCCTCCCCGCCCGGGTGGTCGGCGCCGCGGCCGCGGCCCTCGACGCCGGGCTCTCGCGCGAGGCCGCGCGCGAGGCCGCCGACCTGGCCGCCGGCGAGGAGTCCGCCCGCTGGTTCCGCAAGATCGAGCCCCTCAACGTCATCGGCAACCTCGGCCCGCTCGTCGGCCTGGCCGGCACGGTCTGGGGGATGATCCTCGCGTTCACGTCGCTCGGGCAGTCCGGCGGGCAGGCCGGACCCGCCGACCTCTCGCTCGGCATCTCCAAGGCCCTGTTCCACACGCTGCTGGGCCTCTGCCTCGCCACGCCCTGCCTGTTCGTCTTCGGGATGTACCGCATGCACGTGGACCGGCACTGCAACCGCGCCATGGCCGCGTGCACCGGCCTCATCGAACGACTCCCCGAGCGTCCCCCGGGCTGATCCATGCGTCGGCGCGCCAACTTCACCGCCCACCCCTTCGGCGACATCAACGTGACGCCGCTCATCGACGTCGTCATGTGCATGATCGTCTTCTACCTCATCGTCGGGAAGCTCGCCGCCGACCAGCGGAGCCAGATGCGCCTCCCCGAGTCGCGCGCGGGCGCGACGGAGAAGACCCAGGACCTGCTGGTCGTCAACGTGGTCGGGCCCGATGCGGGTGGTGCCTGGCGCGTCGAAGTGGACGGCCTCGGGGTGGATCCCGCCGCCCTCGGCGCCCTGGTCGCGCAGCGCATCGCCGACAAGCCCGGCCTGGTGGTGCAGGTGCGCGCGGGGCGCGACCTGCCCTACGCGGCGGTCCAGCCCGTCCTCCGCGCGCTG
>CAYWOF010000157.1:0-7761 GCA_964459825.1 uncultured Phycisphaeraceae bacterium
GCCGCGTTGGCCCCGAAGTCGTCCCACCCCGCGTGCCGGTTGATCCAGGGGATCGCCTGCGTGCTCTCGTCGAAGCCCGCGTAGACGAGGGCGATGGCCGTCGCCAGCGCGATGTTCGACCGGGCCAGGGACGGGCCGAAGAACCCGCAGGCGATCAGGACCGCGTTCCAGGCCCCGAACATCACGAAGTGGAGGACGAGGTCCGGGCGTCCGTGCATGGGCGCGCCCAGGCGCGGCCAGTGGGTCAGCGTGAAGACCAGCGCGGCGTAGCCCACGAACGCCCAGCGCCGCACCCCGGGGCTGCCGAGCGCCGGCGTCAACGCGCCGCCCCCGCGGGCCGGACTCCCTCGGGGATGGCGACCGTGACGACTGGAGCGGTGTCGCCGGGTGCGGGCGCCTCCGCCTCGCCCAGCACCGACCGGGCGAGGGCGCGGTAGTCGGCCGCGCCGGACGCCTGCGGGGCGTAGTCGAAGATCGTCTGCCCGAAGCTGGGGCACTCGGCGAGCTTGATGTTGCGCCGGATCGGGGGGCGCAGCACGCGGGCGCCGCGCCAGGGGACGGGGCGCTCGCGGGCGGCCTCGAAGAACCCGTCGATGTCCGCGACCACCTCCTGCGCGTGCGTCGTGTTCGCGTCGTGGACGCACAGCACGACGCCGGTGATCCGCAGGGCGGGGTTCAGGCCCGCTCCGACGCCGCCCTGGATGAGGCGCACGGTCTCGAGCAGCTTGCCGAGGCCCTGGAGCGCGAGGAAGTGGGCCTGCATGGGCACCACCACCTCGCCGGCCGCGGTGAGCGCGTTGACGGTCAGCAGCCCGAGCGATGGCGGGCAATCGATCAGGACGAACGCGAACTGCCCGGCGAGGGGGCCCAGGGCTCGCGCCAGGCGCCGCTGCGGCTCGACCAGAGCGGCCAGCTCGGTCTCGGCGCCCGACAGGTCGGTCTCACTGGGGATGATCGAGAGGTTGGGCCGAACCAGCCGGACGGCCGCCCGCGGGTCGACCCCCTCCTCCATGAGCAGGTCGTAGACGGTGGGCGGCGCCTCGGCCGATGCCTGGGCCGGCGACGCCGCGTCCACCCCCAGGTGCAGCGTGGCGTGCGCCTGCGGGTCGAGGTCCACGATGAGCACGGGGTGACCCCGCTCGGCCAGGGCCGCGCCGAGGTTCACGGTGGTGGTGGTCTTGCCGACGCCGCCCTTCTGGTTGATGAGGGCGATGACGCGGGGCTGATGCGGGCGTCCCTGCTCCGGCTTGGGCGGAGTATACAGGCGTCAGTCGCGGGCGGCGGGCTGGGGCTCGCGTGGGGCGGGGGGTCTGGGGGGCGTCGCCTGGCCCGGACGGGACTCTCCGGCCCTGGCGCCGGTTCCCAGGCGCCGGATCTGCTCCTCCAGCTGGGTCCGCCAGGCGACCTTGTACGCCGTGACCACGATGAACGCCACGAACAGAAGGGCGAGGGCGTAGATCACCCGGGCCCGGACCAGGATCGTGACCGCCACCCCGAGGACGGCGAAGCCCGCCCCGATGGCGTAGAGCATGAGCACGGCGGGCTTGACGCCCCCGAGGGACCGCTTGAGCATGTGGTGCAGGTGCTGGTCATCGGCCGCGGACAACGGCTTGCCGGCCATCTTGCGCCGGACGATCGCCAGGACGGTGTCGATGATGGGCACGGCGTAGACGAGGAGGCCCGCGATGACCCACTGGGTCTGACCGGTATCGCCGAGGGTCAGGATGATGACGATGGTGGTGAAACCCAGCAGCAGGGACCCGGCATCTCCGAGGAAGATCGTCGCGGGATTGAAGTTGTGGGGCAGGAAGCCCAGACAGGCTCCGAGCAGCGCCAGGCAGAGGATGATCCGCTGGGCGTCGCGCGGGCCGTTGTCCATCACCGCCATCCCCAGGGCGATCACGAGCAGGCCCGCGGCGGCGATCCCCGTCACGCCCGAGAGCAGGCCGTCGAGACCGTCGACCAGGTTGGAGGCGTTGCACGCCCCCAGCACGAACACCGCGATGATCGCCGTGCCCGTCCAGTAGACGAGGTCGACCTCGATCGCACCGCCGAAGACGGGGAGCTGGTCCGGCAGCGGGATCGTGTACTTCAGCGCGGCGTTTCCCACCATCCGGCCGAGGGGCGCGAGCACGCCCTCGGCCAGGCGCACGCCGACATCCGTCGCCGCGAGCGCGGCCGCCGCGAACAACTGCCCCCCCACCTTCACGCGGGGGGGGATCCCGGTCCAGTCGTCGAGGAGGCCGACCAGCAGAATCACGAACAGGCCCAGCACGATCGATCCCGGCACCAGCTGGTGGCCCTCGCCGCCCGGCGCCCACTTCGGCGAGTCGTGGTACTCGACGAAGAGCCCGCCGGGCGCGGCCAGGTAGCTGTAGACGATGCCCGCCAGCAGGCCCAGGAAGACCGCCACTCCGCCCAGATACGGGACGGGGACGCGGTGGGCTTTCCGCGCCTCGGACGGCCGGTCCACGATGCCCACGCGCAGGGCCACCCAGCGCATGAACGGCGTGGCCAGGAGCGTCACCAGGAACGCGACCACGAAGATCGCGAAGTAGCCGTTGAAGACTCCCGCCCGGGTCAGGGAGGGCACGCCGTCGGCTGGCGCCAGCCCCGCGGCCGTCGCGAGCCCCTGCTGCTGCTCGGCGAGGCGCTGGATCTGCTCGCCCATCTCGCGGATGCGGTCGGCCAGCGCCGGGTCGGCTCCCGGCGTGCCCTCGCCGGGCGGCGCCGCGCCCGCGGGCGGGTTCTGAAGGAGCAGCGCGGCGATGAGCGTGGGCGGGAGGATCATGACGGCACGCCCCCGAGGGACGCCGCGACGTCCCGGATGGTCTGCTCCAGGGGGATGCGCGGGGCGAAGCCGACGGCCTCCCGCACGCGGGTCAGGTCCGGTTGGCGCTGGGCCAGGTCCTCGAACCCCTGGGGGTAGGCTTCCGCGTAGGGGATGCGCCGGACGGTGGAACGCGAGCCCAGCGTGCGCCCGACCAGGTCGGCCAGCCCGGCGATGGAGATGGGCCGGTCCGAGCCGACGTTGAACACGCGACCGGCGCACGCCGGAGCACCCAAGAGGCGCGGCAGCACCTCCACGACGTCGCGCACGTCGCAGAAGCACCGGGTCTGCGACCCGTCGCCGTGGACCGTCAGGACCTGCCCGGCGAGGGCGGACGCGACGAAGCGGGGCACCACCATCCCGTACTCGCCGACCTGGCGGGGGCCGACGGTGTTGAAGAACCGGACCACCACGGTGGGCACGGCCCTCTGGCGGTGGTAGGCCAGGGCCAGGTACTCGTCGATGGCCTTGCTGCACGCGTACGACCAGCGTCCGATGGTGGTCGGGCCGTAGACCGCGTCGTCCTCCTCCGAGAAGGGGCTCTTGGAAGACTTGCCGTAGACCTCCGAGCTCGAGGCGATGAGCGTCGGCACGCCCGCGCCCGCGCGCGAGCGCACGGCCGCGAACCGCAGCAGCGCCGAGGTCTGTTCGATGTTCGTGTCGATCGAGCGGATGGGATCGGCCATCACCAGGCGGACGCCCACCGCCGCGGCGAGGTGGTAGATCTCATCGAAGGTCTCGCCGCGCCCCAGGGCGCCGAGGGCCTCGGCCAGGTCGGCCTCGATGAAGCGCAGGCGCTCGTGGAACTCGGGCAGGTTCCCGCGGCGCCCCGTGGACAGATTGTCGATGACGGTGACGAAGTCCCCGCGCGCCAGCAGCCGTTCGGTCAGGTGCGACCCGATGAACCCCGCTCCGCCCGTGACCAGCACGCGCCGCACCGGGCCGGCCCGGCCGGCGGGGGGGTGAGAGGGCGTGGGCGGGTGGGGCGGGGTCGTCACGGCTCGCGTCCTGGGCCTTGCCCCGTAGGGTACGCCGCGCCCGCCTCACTCCTGACCGTTGCGGTACTTGTGCGACGCCTGGATGTTGCCCCGCAGGTAGCCGCCGGCGGCCGACTTGGCCCCGTTGACGAGCACGCCGACGAACTCGGCGCGGGTCTCGGCCAGCTCGTTGCGCAGCCGGGCGACCATGCCGCGCTTCTCCGAGAAGGCCCGGACCACGAGCATGACGGCGTCGCACCGGTTGGCCAGGAGCATGGCGTCCCCCGCGACGACCGTCGGCGCGGCGTCGATGAGCACGAGGTCGTACTCGGCGCCGGCCTTGCGCAGGAGCTCGGTGAACGCGTTGCCGCTGAGCTGCTCGACGCGCCGGACGCCCGGGGCGCCGGCGGCCAGGATGTGGAGGCGCTCGTTGTCGGTGGTCTGGGCGGCCGCGGCGAGCGTGGCCGACCCGGCGAGGACCTCGCCCAGGCCCGGCCCCTCGGCCAGGCCCAGGGACTTGTGGAGCGTGGGACGGCGGAAGTTGGCGTCGACGATGAGCACGCGATGCTCGGCGGCGGCGAAGGCGTAGGCGAGGTTGATGATGGCCGTGGAGGTGCCCGAGCCGGGCATGCCCGACGCGACGAGGAGGGACTTGTGGCCGCCCTGCGACAGGCGCTTCATCAGCGTGCCGCGCGCCTGGCGGTAGGCCTCGGCCATGACGCCGCCGGGCTGGTCGCGGAAGACGGTCTCGACGCGCTGGGGCGCGGCGGGATCCTCGGAGGCGTGGGGGATCAGCCCGACCAGGGGGGCCCGCGGGATCATCGCGATGTCCGCCGGGCTCTTGACCCGCGTGTCGACGAGCTCGGCCAGCAGGATCACGCCCGCCACGAGCCCGCCGAGGAGCAGCACGCCCGCCGGGATCATGACGTAGAGCTTCGGGAACGTGACCTCGCGCGGGATCTGGGCGCCCTGGTACTCGCGGACCCGGTAGGCGCTCTTGAGGTTCCCCATGGCCTGGAGCTTCTGCAGGTCCGTGCCGAACTCGGTCTTGGCCAGGTTGAGGTTCTCGATCTCGAGGTCGATGTCGCGCACGCGCGCCAGGGTCATGGCGATCTCGTTGGCCCGGGTCTTCTTGGACTCCAGCTCGGCCATGTGCTGCATCTCCTGCGCGTTGAGCTGGGAGATGGCGGTCCGCAGGGAGTCCATGTGGGTGTCGAAGCCCTGTCGGAGGAGGCGCTGGAACTCGGCCTCGTAGGCGTTCTTCATGCCGTCCAGGCGGCTGACGGTCTGCTTCATGCTCACGTGCTCGGGCAGCACGCCGCGCTGGGTCAGGGCCTGCACCTCGCCCTCGAGGGCCTGGACCTGCACGCGGAGGTTCATGATGACGGGGCTCGACTCGACGGTCTGGCGGATGCGGTCGGGGTAGACCGGGCCGGTGGACTTGGCCAGCTCGGCCTGCATCTCCTTGAGCTCGACCACCGCCGCCTCGCGCGCCTGCTGCACCTCGGTGAGCTTCTCCTGGATGAACGCCTGGGCCTGGACGGCCTCGTTGTACCGGTCGTCGATGACCTGGATCGAGGCGTCGCCCAGCAGGCGGGCCCGCTCGCGCTGGTTCTTGCCGATCTCCTCGCCCGTCGAGTCGATCTGCTTCTGGATCGCGTCCTTCTTCTCGCGGCTCTCGATCTCGCCCTGCTGCTGGAGATGGCGGAGGTACGTGCGCCCGACCGTGTCGACGATGGCCTTGGCGTCGTCGTCGTCGCGCCACCAGAACGACAGGCGGATGAGGCTCGAGTCGCCCATGACGCCGGCGCCCAGGCCCCAGGCCAGCCGCTTGGAGGCCAGGCTCTTGTCGAGGACGCCCTTGCGCGTGTAGGCGCGGTACCAGTCGGGGGCGTTGCCCTGGAGCTGCGGGTCGTCGAGGGCGGCGTCGATCACCCGCTGCGAGGTCATGAACTGCACCTGCGTGGCCATGAAGTTCTTCAGCTCGTCGCTGTAGTTGGGCCCGACCTCGCCCTTGGCCACCTCGTCCTGCTGCGGGTAGGCCAGGTAGACGATCTCGGCGGTGTAGATCGGATAGAGCTTCAGCAGCGCCATGTTCGCGACGACGCCGAGGATCGCGCCCGCCAGCGCCGCCGCCCCGAGCAGCCACTTGTACTTGCGGAACAGCTTGATCGGATCGAGCGCCGAGGCGCCGATCTGGGTCGGCGCCGGGCCCGCCGGGGAGGGACCCCGGAGCGGTGCGGCCGGCGCGGGAGGACGAAGAGTTGGTGCGCTCGTCATGGGGTCGTTTCCTGGCGTCCGGTCCCGTGCCTCCGTCCCTCCGCGACCGATCCGGCCCGGTGGTGTGACGGCCCGGGGTAGTACGCCCCCCGGCACACCCGCGGTTCGCGTCCGATCATCCGCCGGTCGACCGCAGTTCCTTGTCGAGCGCCTCCAGCGCTGCGCCGTGGCTCCCCGTCAGCGAGGGGTCGTCCGCCAGGAGCGAGCGGACCACATCCGCCAGCGCCGCCGCCTCTCGCTTCTGGCCCCCGTCGAGGTGGATCCTGGCCAACCGCAGGGCCACCTTGGCTTTATCGGCACCCGAAACCGCCTTGCTGAGCGCATCGCTCAGGATCGCCACAGCCCGGTCCCGCTGTCCCACCGCCGTGTGGACCGTGGCAAGCGTATCCAGCACTCCCACGTCGGTCGGAGCCAGGCTCGCGGCCTTCTCCGCCAGCGGCAGGGCTTCGTTCGGGCGCTTGAGATACTCCGCCAGCAGGAACGCCGCGTTGTTGTTCAACTCGACATCGTCCGACCTGGCGGCCAGCCCTCGTTCGATCGCCTCGTACGCCTCCTGGTACCGCGGGGGCTTGGCCCCCACCAGGGTCGTCGAGGCCAGCTTGGCCGAGAGCACCTTGAGGTCCACGTCCGCGGTGTCGGCCGCCAGCCGGTTCAGGGTGGCGAGGCCCGAGTCCACCGAGGCGGGGTCGCGCAGCTGGAGGGTCAGGCGCAGGAACTGCACCCAGTCCCGGAGCGGCGACTGTGCGGGCGTCCTGTCGAGGACCGCGATGGCCCCGGCCGGCTGGGGGAAGGCCAGCTGGAGCTGGTCGAACCAGGCGAAGAGCAGGGGCCGGCTCTCGCCGACGAACGCGAACGCCGCCAGCGCATCGGCCTCGGCCTGGGCGGGTCGCTTGCTGATCGCGGCCAGCCAGGCGCGCGACATCAGCAGGCCGGGTCGCTGCCCCACGCCCAGCTCCGGGGTCCCGAGCACGGCGCCCGCCTCCGTGGTGTCCGGGGGCGAGAGGCGCAGGAGCGTGTCCACGTACCGCTGGGCCGAGATGTCGTTGCGCAGCTGCTCCCACAGGGCGCGGTAAAAGACGACCGCGCGTCCCCAGAGCTTGGCGCTGGCGAAGATATCGCCCAGCCGGGCCAGGAGCTGGGCGTCGGAGGGCCGGAGCTTGCGCCCCGCCTCGGCAACGTCCATCGCCTCGCCGTCCTGGCCGCGCGCGATGAGCTCCACGATGAGGCTGAACCGGAGGTCGTCGATGGTGGGGTTCGTGTCGACGGCGGTGCGCAGGTCCGCGAGCGCCTCCTTGGGCCGTCCGAGCGTGTGGAGCAGGAAGGCGCGGGTGCGCAGGGCCTGCCAGTGGCCGGGACTCAGGCGGATCGCCGTCTCCAGGTCCGCCAGGGCGTCCGGGGCGTACGTCGGGTCGTTCATCAGGAACCGCGCGCGCCGGTAGAACGGCATGGAGTTGTCGGGGTATCGCTCCACGGCCCGGTCCAGGAGGCGCCGCGCCGACGCCCGGTCGTCGCGCCCCACGGCCGCGTCGGCCCGCTGGATGAGCAGCCCGAGGTCCGTATCGGCCGCGGGTCCCAGGGCGGCCAGCTCCCGCTCCACATCGTCGAAGCGCTTCTGCAGGAGCATGGTGTCCACCATGCGCTTGCGGATGGTGTGGCCCGGGTCCTTCACCCCCG
>CAYWOF010000158.1:0-7732 GCA_964459825.1 uncultured Phycisphaeraceae bacterium
AGGCCCCGCCGCCGCCGCCCGAGGGGATCCAGCCGATCCCGCTCCCCGGCCCCATAGGGCCGGAGGTCGGCCCGCCGACGCCCGCGCCACCGCCGCCGGACAAGCCCGGCGGGTTGCACCGGTAGCCCTCTTCGGGATCGGCTCGGCGGCCGGGGGTCCCGATCGCTTCGGCCAGCCCGTGCGAACCGCACGCGAACGGCCCGGGGCCATTCGGCTGGGGCCCGCCACGGTTCCCGGCAGGAATACCCGGTTCGGTCCGGTAAACAACACTATTTAGTCCTCAATAAACTCCCCGCCGGAACCCGCCCAGTGCGCTCTCCGAAGCGCCTGGATGGCCGCGGCGTCCTTGAGGCCGACATTGGGCCGGGAGGGGCGGCGGGGCCGGCGTGGGGGCTGGAGGGGGGCGTGGGGGAGAGGCCGTGCGCTTGGAGTGGGGCGTACGTTCATGTAGGAGCCCCAGCGTGCGGCGAGGCGCTGCCCGGTCGGCCGGGCGGGCAAGGCGCGAGCGCCCTCTCGCGCGAGGGAGATTCGCCATGAGCGGATCACGTAGAATCGGAACGGGGAACGGGGAACGGGGAACGGGGAACGGGCGGGGTGCGCGCGCCGGAATCTTGGCGGTGAGCGGGCTGGCGGCGATCGCCGCGATTGCGGTGCTGGGTGCGGTTACAGCCATCCCGACAACGGACCCCACCGAGGAGTGGGTCGCCGAGGAGGACTGGCCCAACGGTGACGGGACCGACCATGGGGCCGAGGTCGCCTTCTGGACCGACACCTCCGTCTACCCCAACGTGAAGTACGCCTACGTGGTGGGCACGATCGAGGTCGCCAACCTCGACCCGCCGGCCAAGGTGCTGGCGGTCTACAAGTACGAGGTCGAGCCGGACGAGTTTGAGCCCGGCGAGTACGCGGCGGTCGCGTACTTCCCGCCGGACCCCAACGAGGCCGAGGGCACCACGGAGGGCGTGGGCATCATCGTCGATGAGTTCAATGACGCAATCTACGTGACCGGCTACACCACCTACGAGCCCGATGGCGATCCGGGCGATGACTACAACTACGTGACGATCAAGTTCGACCGCAACCTCAGCCCCTCTGCGCACGAGGACCCGTGGGAGGACGACGGCTCCGGCTACGACGGCGTCCGCATCTACGACGGCCCGGTGAGCGGGACCGACAAGGCGGTGGATGTCGGGTTGGATCTGTTCGAGGGCGATGTGTTCGTCACGGGCACCTCGGCCGGCAACGGCACCGGCCGCGACATCGCCTCGCTCCGCTACGTGGGCACGACCGGCGACCTCTCGGGCGTCTGGGCTGACAACGGCTATGGCGACGGCGTGCGGCGCTACGACAACGCCGACTATGAGTCGGCGAGCGACGATTCGGCGGTGGAGCTCGGGACCGGCTATGTCGCCGTTGAGGAGGATGAGCCATCGGGCCCGCAGCTCTACGTCGTGGGGACCTCGTACCACGACGACACCGGCTGGGACATCGTGACGATCAAGTACGACACGAACGGGCACGACATCTACGAGCCGGGCAACAACAAGTTCGGCTGGGTCCACCGATTCGACGCCGGCTACGCGTCCAGCGATGTGGGCACGGGGATCGATGTCACCATCGACGGGAACACGACCGGCGTGGTCTCGATCTGCGGCTACTCGGTGATCCCACCCCCGAGTCTGGGCCTGGGTGGCGGGGGCACCGTGCTCACGGTCATCGATGACACCGACTACACCGTGTACACGCTCGACCCGGTGGACGGCCATTACTTCTGGAGCAGCCCGGGATGGCGCCACTACAACGGCCCGGGCGGGCAGTATGGCAACAACGACTACAGCGTCGACATCGATACCTACGGCACCATCCAGAACCACCACTTCGTCTGCGTCACGGGGCGCGTGCGGAGCGGCTCGACCTACGCGGTCGGGACGGTGGTGTACGACAACGGCACGGTTGACTGGTCCGACGACTACGCGGCGCTCGGCGGGAACACCAACCCCACCTCCATTGTGGTCGACGATGGGCCCGTTTACGTGGGGGGCTCCGCGGCCGAGGGCTCGTACCCGCTGGACTACATGCTGCTCAAGTACTCGGGCGGAAACCTGGACTGGGATGTGTACTACGACCACGCCACGCTGGACCAGACCGATCTCGCGTTCGGGATGGGGTTCGTCCCGGGGTTCGTGGTGCTGACTGGACAGGCCCGCAACAGCAACCCCGACTTCGTGACGATCAACTGGAACCTGCCATGAGTGCGCATCTGCACGGCCGCCGACGGGCGGCCTCCCTGTCGTTGCCGCGCCGGGTCCGGTTCGGGCTCGGCGCGGCTTTGCCCGGGCTGGTCGTCGGGCTGGGCGCGCCGGCCGCCGCCCAGTGCCAGCCGGTCTGGTCTAGCCCGGGGGGCGGCGTGATCGGCAGCACGATCCCCACGGCCTCCGAGGTCGATGCGCTGCACTCGGGTGACATCGACGGGCCGGGGCCGATCCCGCCGATGCTCTACGTGGGCGGGGCGTTCAACTTCGCGGGCTCGGTCGGGCCGGTCCCGTCGCGCGATGCCGCGGCCTGGGACGGCTGGGCGTGGCACGGGATGGGAGCGGGGATCACCTATCCAGGTGCGGATATTCAATCGCTCTGGGCTGCCGAACCCGGCTTGGGATTGTCCCTACCACCTGGGCCGTACTTTGGCGGAGCCATCGCTTCGTTCGGCGGTATTGCGCTGAATGACCTCGTCAGATGGGACGGCGGCCAATGGTTGGCTGTGCCCGAATGGGAGACCACCATCATCTCCAGTGGAACACTCCTGAGCCTTTGGGAGGGATTCACCCACCTGCAACCCTCACGCGCACTTCATGCCGGAGGGAGCTTTGAACTTGGCCAACCCGCGCCGGGACGGAGGCTCGCCGCGTGGAGCGGATTGGGCCCGTGGCTTGCGGCGGGAGATCTGTTCGATGGTAATGTCTGGACCATGATCATGTTCGATGACGATGGCCCCGGCGAACGCCCGGCCGCTCTCCATGCCGCCGGCGACTTCTACCATGTTGGGGGCCTCTTCACGGGCAAGATCGCTCGCTTCAACGGCACTGCGTGGGAGCCCGTGAGCGTGTCGGCCTATCCCGCCGGCGCGCCTGTCCACGCGTTATGCGTCTACGACGAGGACGGTTCCGGACCGCAGATTCCAGTCCTTTTCGCCGGGGGCACTTTCACCATGCAGGGTCTGACCAGCGTCCGGCGCATCGCCCGCTGGGACGGCCAGCAATGGTCGGGGGTCGGTGGAGGTGTCGGGAGCGGCGCCGTCGAGGCCCTGTGCGTCTTCGATGAGGATGGCGACGGCCCCGCCCGCGAGTGCCTCTATGCCGGCGGCTCCTTCTCGGCCGCGGGCGGTGTCACCGTCAACAAGGTCGCCCGGTGGAATGGGCAGCAGTGGACCGCGCTCGCCGGCGGCGTGACCGCGAGCCCGCTCGCCACCTGGGTCTACGCCCTGCACCCCTTCGACGAGGATGGCCCCGGCCCCAACCCCGGCGGGCTCTACGTCGGCGGCACCTTCACCCTCGCCGGCACCGTGCCCACCATCGCCCTGGCCCGCTGGGGCTGCCCCCTCGCACCCCAGTGCTACCCCAACTGCAACGGCGACACCACCGCCGCCGGCGCGGCCCGGCTCGATGTGAGCGACTACATCTGCTTCCAGACGAAGTTCGCCCTCGGCGATCCGTACGCCGACTGCGACGCCAACGGGATCCGCAACGTCAACGACTACATCTGCTTCCAGACCAAGTTCGCGCTCGGGTGCTGAACTGATTGACCGGCCGAACCCGGCGAGAGCTGACCAGCGCCGCGCCCGACCGCGCCCCGCTCAAGCCCGGCGGGGGCCCGGTGCCCCGCGAGGTCCGGTGACGCTGCTGCTACCATGGCCGCGCCGGCCCGCCGGAGCGGGGCGCTGGGGTGCTGCATGGACGTGCTCAAGGGCATCGCGGTCTCGCCGGGGGTGGTGATCGGGCGAGTGTTCGTCCTGGACGACCAGCGCCAGCGGATCCCGCGCCGGGTCGTGGCGCCGGCCCAGGCGGCGCGCGAGCAGGCGCGTCTGGACGAGGCCCTGCGGGCGTCGATCGCCGACCTGAGCGCGCTGCGGGCCAGCGCCGAGCGGGAGATGGGCGCGGACGCCGCCAACATCTTCCTCTTCCACGTGGGGATGCTGGCGGACCGGGCGATCATCGGCCCCATGCGCGAGGCGATCACGCGCGACCGGGTGACGGCCGAGTACGCGGTGTACCGCACGTTCGCGGAGTGGATCGAGCGGTTCAAGGGGATGCGGGACTCGACGTTCACGACCAAGGCCAACGACCTGGAGGACCTCTCCGCGCGGGTGCTGGCGAAGCTGATCGGGGAGCACCGGACGCGTCTGAACGAGCTGCACCACGAGGCGGTGGTGGTGGCGCCGGACCTGACGCCCTCGCAGGCCGCGGGGTTCGACCGGGAGAAGGTGGTGGCCTTCGCGACGGACCTGGGGGGCCGGACGAGCCACACGTCGATCGTGGCGCGGGCCCTGGGCATCCCCTCGGTCGTGGGGCTGCACGACATCACCGCCCGGGCGACGGACGGGACGCCGATCATCATCGACGGGGATCGGGGGCTGGTGATCCTCGATCCCGAGCCGGCGCAGCTGGAGGAGTACCGGGGCTACATCGAGCAGGAGCGGGTCTTCCGCCTCTCGATGGGGGAGCTGGCGGGCCTGCCGAGCACGACGCGCGACGGCGTCCACGTCGAGATCCTGGGGAACATCGAGTTTCCCGACGAGATCGCGACCCTGCTGGAGGCCGGCGGCGAGGGCGTGGGCCTCTACCGGACCGAGTTCCTCTACCTGGCCCGCGAGCGCGAGCCGACCGAGGAGGAGCACTTCGCGGCGTACCGGCGCTGCGTGGAGCTGCTCGCCGGGCGGCCCCTGACGATCCGGACGGTGGACCTGGGGGCCGACAAGTACACGCAGCGCCAGGCCGAGCAGCCGGAGCGCAACCCGTTCCTGGGCCTGCGCTCGATCCGCTACTGCCTGGAGCACCCGGAGCTGTTCCGGGCCCAGCTGCGGGCGATCCTGCGGGCGTCGGCGCTGGGGCCGATCAAGATCATGTTCCCGCTCGTCACGTCGCTGGCCGAGCTGCGCAAGGGCAAGTGGCACCTGCGCGAGGTCATGGAGGACCTCCACGAGGAGGGGGTGCCGTTCGATCCGGGGGTCGAGGTGGGGATGATGGTGGAGGTGCCCTCGGCGGCCCTGCTGGCGGACCTGTTCGCGCGCGAGGCGGCGTTTTTCTCGATCGGGACCAACGATCTGGTTCAGTACACCCTGGCGGTGGACCGAACCAATGAGCGGGTCGCGCACCTGTTCAACCCCTGCCATCCGGCGGTCGTCTGCCTGATCAAGGAGGTCGCGCGGGTGGCACGGCGCCGGGGCATCCCGGTCTCGTGCTGCGGGGAGTCGGCCGGGGAGGTCGACTACGCCGTGTTGCTGATCGGGCTGGGTCTGCGTACCCTCTCGGTGTCCGCGGCGTCGATCCCCCAGCTCAAGCGGCTGGTGCGGAGCGTGACCGTGGAGCAGTGCGAGCGGATCGCGCGGGAAGCGGGTTCGTTCGATTCCGACATCGCGGTCGCCGCGTTTTTGCGGGACCAGACACGAAAGATCATCCCCGAGGCGTTCGACGGTCGGAGCGTCGAGGAGCGAGCGTAAGGAATCTGATCGGGCGGGGTGTTCCTGCCCGACCGGCTCGCCGCCCCGGGACAGGATATGGTGCAGCGCCCGGCCGGCGCGCACCCGAGATCGCGGCCTCGCGGGCGAAGCCCGGCGGCGCGCCGCGACTCGGTGAGGAGCGACCGGCCCGGGGCGCGCCCGAGGGCGTGCGGGTGACGGACAGCGTGCGACTCGACCGGACCGGACCACGGGGCGGGGCCATCGGCCGCGCTCCGCGCGCCGGCCCGCTCGGTCGCGCCTCGCCGCGCGGCGCGCCCTCGAATCACGAGGGCTCAGAATGGCGGAATCACACACGCGGATGCTGATCAGCTGCGTCCCGGGCGAGGAAACCCGGGTGGCGGTCGTCGAGAACGGGAAGCTGGAGGAGTTCCACGCGGAGCGCGCCTCGAGCGTGAGCCGGGTCGGGAACATCTACGTCGGCATCGTCGCCAACGTCGAGGCGTCGATCCAGGCGGCGTTCGTGGACTTCGGGGTCGAGCACCACGGCTTCCTGCACGTGACGGACCTGCACCCCCGCTACTTCCCGGGGGAGGGGGACGAGACGACGGAGCGCGTCGGCAAGAAGACGCCGCGCCGCGAGCGCCCGCCGATCCAGCGCTGCCTGCGCCGGGGGGACGAGGTGCTGGTGCAGGTGCTCAAGGAGGGCGTGGGAACCAAGGGCCCGACGCTCACGAGCTACCTCTCCATCCCCGGGCGGTTCCTGGTGATGATGCCGCAGATGGACCGCGTGGGCGTGTCGCGCAAGGTGGAGGACGAGGAGCTGCGCCGGCGGATGCGCGAGATCCTCGACCAGCTGGAGCTCCCCGAGGGGTTCGGGTTCATCGTGCGAACCGCGGGCCTGGAGCGGACCAAGCTGGAGCTCAAGCGCGACCTGGCCTACCTGGTCCGCCTGTGGAAGGACATGGAGACGCGCCTGGCGAGCGGAGAGCGCCCGCGCCTGCTCTACTCCGAGAGCGACCTGCTGGTGCGGGCCCTGCGCGACATGGTGGGGCCGGAGATCGAGGAGGTCGTGCTCGACAGCGAGCACGCCCTGCACCGGGCCAGCCGCTTCCTGAAGATCGTGGCGCCGCGCTCACGGGTCCGGCTCCTGCACTACACGGGGGGCACGCCCCTCTTCCACGCCTTCGGCGTGGAGCAGCAGATCGCCATGATGCACGCGCGCGAGGTGCCCCTGCCCTCGGGCGGGCGCCTGGTGATCGACGAGACCGAGGCGCTGGTGGCGATCGACGTCAACAGCGGCAAGATGCGCGACGCCCGCGACGCCGAGACCAACGCCTACCGCACCAACTGCGAGGCCGTCGAGGAGATCTGCCGCCAGCTCAAGCTGCGCGACCTCGGCGGGATCGTCATCAACGACCTGATCGACATGCGCCACGCGAGCCACCGCAAGGACGTCGAGCAGCGCTTCCGCGACCGGCTCAAGCGCGACCGGGCCCGCACCACGACCCTGCCCATCAGCGGCTTCGGCATCCTCGAGATGACCCGCCAGCGCATGCGCGGGAGCCACGAGCGCGTGCACTTCGTCGACTGCCCGACCTGCCGCGGGCGCGGCCTGGTCCAGCGCCCGGACTCCATCGCGGCCGATGCGCTGCGGAACCTCGCCGCCCTGCTCGACCACGAGCGCGTGGCCAAGGTCGAGATGGTCGTCAGCCCGCGGGTGGCCAGCGAGCTGCTCTCGAGCCGGCGCCAGGCGCTCAACCGGCTCGAGCGCGCCATGGGCAAGCACGTGGACGTGCGCGTCAGCGAGACCGTGCCCGTCGATCGCGTCAGCTTCTACGCCTACGACGCGGTCGGGGCCGACATCGAGATCGAGAACCTGCCGCGCCCGCGACCGCCCGAGGAGCGTCTGGTGGTCTGGAAGGACGAGGCGGGCGACGCCGAGTGGGCGGCCGAGGGCGTCGAGGAGCCCGCGCCCGAGGCGGAAGAGCCCCCGCCCAGCCCCGCCGAGCCGCACCCGATCGAGCTCGACCACGGCGAGGCCCAGGAGGCCCCGGCCAG
>CAYWOF010000159.1:0-7682 GCA_964459825.1 uncultured Phycisphaeraceae bacterium
CGCGGCCCGCCGCATGTGCGCTGGAAGACACCCGCATAGCGCAGCCCGACGACCGACAGCTCGAACAGCAGTGGAACCGGCCGGACACGATCAGCCGGGAGCCCGACCCCACACGCCCCCCCGCCACCTCACCGCCCGCGTCACCTCGCGGTCCTCGGCTTGGATCAGCTCGACGCACATGGCCACGCTCATCTCGTGCAAACGCATGGAGCGAGGGTTCCGCTGCTCGGTGAGCACGTGCGCGCGATCGGGCGGGGAGGAAGTCACGGCGTGCGTCCTGCTTGCATCCTACCTCACGGAAACACCCAGGCCCCGGCGACGGGTGCGGGCTCGGCACACCCCGTGACCCGAGGGAGCGTGATCGGCACCCGGTCCTGGCACAGCGCCCCCAGCACCGCCATGCAGATCGCCTCCCGATACGCCGCGGGCACCCCGTGCCCATCGGTCGGCTCGACGCGGCAGGAGGAACACGACGCGATCGCCCGCACGAGGGCCGTGTTCCGCACGCCTCCGCCGGCCAGCAGGATGCGGTGTGCCCCCCGCGCCGCCCTGGCGATGCGCTGCCCGATCGCCTCGCAGGCCGTCGCGCCCAGGTCGGCCGGTGCCCCGTGCGCCCGCCATCGCGAGACCCACTCGATGGCCTCGTCGCCCGTCCCCATCGACCGCCGCCGACCGGCCAGGCTGGCCATGATCCCGTCCAGATCCTCCAGGGCCTCTTCATGAACGTGGCCGCCCAGCGCGGAGGCGCCGCCCTCGTCGAATGGGCGCCCCAGCAGCCTGCGGGCGATGGCATCCAGCACCTGGTTGCAGGGGCAGACATCGAAACCCTCGATGCCCCCGAGCGCGGCATCCGCCTCGGGCCTCGGCAGGATCGTCACGTTGCAGAAGCCGCCCAGATTGGCCACCGCCAGCGACCCCTCGATCCCCCGGAACAGCACCCAATCCGCCAACGGCGTGATCGGCGCCCCCTGACCGCCCGCGGCCAGGTCCGCCGCGCGCAGATCGAACACGACCGGCGCGCGGATCGCGCGGGCGATGAGCGCCGGCTGCATGAGCTGCCAGGAGAGCGGGGGCGCATGGAACAGGGTCTGCCCGTGGACGCACGCGAGGTCGAGCCGGTCATCCCCGGCCAGCTCCCCCAGCACCTCGGCGTGCACGAAGGCAAGGCTGCTCGCGATCTGCGCGATTGCGCCCGCGGCCATCGGCTCCTGCTCCGCCAACCGGCGCAGCCCCGCCCCCAGATCACCCAGCGGGCGCGAGACCGCCCGCACGAAGCGTGCACGCATCGCCAGCCCGGTTCCGTCGATCTCGACCAGCGCCGCATCCAGCCCGTCCAGGCTCGTTCCCGTCATGCATCCCGCGACACGCCTCACTTCGGGTGCTCCAGTTCGAGGAAGGGATCAACCCCAGAGACACAGAGCTCACAGAGGAGTGAAGAGAAGGAACGTGATCGAGGTCCGCTTCATGGAACCACGCCGGTGCGGCGCCTCACTGGTCCCCCATGGTGGTTCACCTCATCCAGTCTCCGTGTCCTCTGTGCCTCTGTGGTCAGTCGTCTTGGGTCGTCCGAGACAGCACACCGCCGTCGCCACCATCGTCCCGATCACCAGCTGCCACGGGAACGCCAGGCGCAGATCCCCCAGCGTGAACCGCGGATCGTCCGGCGTCGCCGCCCACACCGGCACCAGCCCCGCCGCGAACCGCCAGACGACCGGCTGCAGCAGCACGACCGTCAGGAATCCGGCGAACAGCGCCGCGATCGCGCTCGCGCTGCTCCCGCGCCGCGTGAAGAGCGCCGTGAAGAACACCCCCAGCATCCCCGCGTACGCGAAACTCATCACCCCCAGCACGAAGTCCAGCAGCGTGGACTCCCCCTCGGGGTCGTACCACGCGACGCACACGCACGCGAACGCCCCCACGATCAACCCCGAGACCACCACCGCGAGGCGCCCCACCCGGAGATAGTGGCGCTCCTCGCGTCCGCGCACGCGCGCCCGGTACACATCCCCCACGAACGCCGACGCCATCGCGTTGAACGTTCCCGGCGACAGCCCCACGGCGATCAGCCCGGCGATCATCAGCCCCGCCATCCCCGGCGGCAGCCGCGTCACGATGAACTCCACGAACACCCCCTTCTTCACCGTCAGCGCCTGCTCCGGCCCGCCCATCAGGTCCGGCCGCCGGAAGTACACCCACAGCAGCAGCCCGATCGCCAGGAACACCGCCGTCGTCGGCACGTGGATCGCCACGGCCAGCAGCATCGACCGCGCCCCGGACCGCGCGCTCCGGCACGTGAGCATCCGCTGCGTGAACTCCTGGTCCGCCCCGTGCGAGGCGACGATCAGCAGGCACATCCCCGTCACCGCCGTCAGCAGCGTGTACATCCGCGCCGGGTCGAAGCCCCATCCCGGCGCGCCCGGATCGACGCCCAGCGGCACGACGGTGAGCTTCGATGCCTGGCCCGGCGCGGGTTCGGCCAGCGCCCCCAGCACCTCCGACCACCCCGCCGGAATCGCCCGCGCCAGGAACACCAGCGCCGCGATCGCGCACCCCATGTACACCACGGCCTGGATCACGTCCGTCCAGATGACGCTCCGCACCCCGCCCGCCAGCGTGTAGACGACGCCCGCGGCCGTCATCACGCCGATCCCCACCAGCACGTGCCCGGGCGCATCATCCCCGAAGATGATCCACGAGGCCGGGAGCGATCCCACGAAGAGCCTGGCCCCCGACGCGAAGACCCGCCCCACGATGTACGTCCAGCTCCCGGCCGTCCGCGCCGCGGGCCCGAACCGAGCCTCCAGCAGCTCATACGGCGTCATCACCCCCGCCCGGTAGTACGCCGGCACGAAGAACGCCCCGATGACCAGCG
This sequence comes from uncultured Phycisphaeraceae bacterium, assembly GCA_964459825.1. Classification (GTDB taxonomy): domain Bacteria; phylum Planctomycetota; class Phycisphaerae; order Phycisphaerales; family UBA1924; genus CAYWOF01. Next base: position 2,873 of record CAYWOF010000159.1, read on the forward strand.
CCGCCAGCACCCACCCCACGAAGCTCGACAGGTACGACAGGTCCCCCGCGAACGCCGAGTCCGGCACGCCGATGAACGTGGCCGCGGACTGCGCCGTCGCCAGCAGCGAGACCGCCACCGCCCACGCGGGCATCGACCGCCCGGCCAGGAAGTAGTCGCTCGTCGTCCGCTGCTTCCGCCGTGAGAACCAGTACCCCGTCCCCACCAGCAGCGCGAAGTAGGCGATCAGGACCCCCCAGTCCCATCCGCCGAACCTCGCCCCCCCCGCCAGCACCGTCGGCATTCCGTGCCTCCCGCTCGGCTACCGCAGCTTGTGGCACAGGCGTCCCCGCCTGTGTCTACGCAGCTTGTGGCACAGGCGTCCCGCCTGTGTCTACCGCATCTCTACCGCGGATGCCCGCGTATCGGCGGGCAGCATACCGCCACCCGAGACTTCCCGTTGGGCACCGCCGGCACAACTCCACGGGCTCGCGCACCGCGCTGGCGAAGTCCGGCCATCCTGCTCGTGCTCGCCGGGGGGCTCACTGTGGACTGGCTCTCGCTGCCTTTTCATCCAGGTGCGGAGTCCTGGGCGGGCGGCATCGGCCCACAACCGCGGTTCCATGTCCACCGGACTCCCGTCATGGGCGACGCGTTCCGAACGCCCGATGGGCGTCTCGTCTGGGCGTACGACCGGCCCAATGGCTCGCCGGAACTCGCGCCCCCTCCGAACTCGATTCCCCAGCACATCTCGGTCTGGGTGGATTTCGACAGCCGGGGCCTGTGGGCCCTGACAAGGGAGGCCCGCAGCTACCGCGTCCTCTCATCGAGCGCCCGGCCCGTGACGGGCGCGGTGCTCGCCGAGGTCCAGCAGGCACTCGCCAACATCCCCGACCAACTCGGCCCCTGGCCCCCGATCGTGTTCGTTACTGATCTGCTCCGCGCCGGCAAGACGACCTCCACGCGCATCCTCCCGTGGGGCTACGTGCACAACGCCATCAGCGCCTCCATCGCCCTGACGCTCGCTTGCGGCCTCGCGCTGAGCACCCGCGACCTGCGGCGATCGTCGATCCGCGAACGCCGCCGCCGGCGCGGACAATGTCCCGCGTGCGGGTACGACCTCCGCGGCACAGCGCACGCCGTGTGTCCGGAGTGCGGCGAGCCCGCAGCCGTCGCAGGCTCACCCGCCAGGCAACGCACTGGATGACCCACCCGTCACTCCAGCTGCCGCGCCCGCATTCCTGAACCTCACCACCAGCGGCTCCGCCCCCACCCCGTGCATCGGCGGGTTCCGGGCCCGGGCGCCCCTTTTCTTATCGGAACCAGTTCGTAAATACTTTTTTTCAATGGGTTTATGGCAAAACGCCCTTTGCGTGCTCTACGCCGCGCGGTAGGCTGCGGTCGAGCCATCCACACGCCCGCCGTTCCCATGCGTGAGGTCCGGCGGTGCATCCGTTCCCCGGGTGGTCGAGAGAGAGCAGGACATGAAGACACGCCTCATCTGTTTCCTCGCCGGCCTCGCGCTGGCGCCGGCCGCCGCCCTCGCGCAGTGGTCGGACAACTTCGACTCGTACCCCACCGGCGCCAGCACCCAGGGCCTCGGCGGCTGGAAGGGCTGGGACAACTCCGCCGCCGCCGCCGGTCCCACCTCCGGCGCCCAGGCCCTCAGCGCCCCCAACTCCATGAACGTCAGCGGCCCGGTCGATGCCGTCCATGAGTACTCGGGCGTCAACGCCGGCGCGTGGACCTACACCGCCCACCAGTACATCCCCACCGCCTTCAACGGCAGCTCCTTCTTCATCCTCCTCAACAAGTACGCCGACCTCGGCCCCTACGACTGGTCCGTCGAGCTCCAGTTCGTCGGCGCCACCAACACCATCCTCGACGACTTCCGCCCCGAGAACCCCGTCAACTTCGTGCGCGGCCAGTGGGCCGAGATCCGCGTCGAGTTCGACCTCACCGCCAACACCGTCAGCCACTTCTACAACAACCAGCTCATCTCCAGCGGCACCTGGACCACGGGCGGCGGCTCGACGCTCAACCTCGCGGCCGTTGACCTCTACGCCAACAACACCTCCTCCATCTACTACGACAACATGTCCCTCGTCCCCGCACCCGCCAGCGCCGCGCTGCTGGGCCTGGGCGGCCTCATCGCCGGCCGTCGGCGCCGCGCCTGAAGTTCGATCTCCCGGAGGCACACGCAGGGGCCCGCGATCAACCATCGCGGGCCCTTTGTCATTCCCCCGACCTCTCTCGGCACGAGTCGAGAGGTAGACGAGGGGAGAGGCGACGGGGCTGTCGGCACGGGGCTCTCGGCCGGGGTGGAGGCCGCCGAACGTGCGCCGTGACACGGTGACCGGCGGGCCGACCCGCCGAGCCCTCGGCACGCACCCCCAACCGTCCATCGTCCACGCGCCCTCGGCACCTTGGCGCGTTGACACCGCTTCACGAGCACCCCAGCGCGAACCCGGTCTGGAAGCAGATGTAGTCGTTCACGTTGCGGATGCCGTTGCCGTCGCAGTCGGCGTAGGGGTCGCCCAGGGCGAACCGGGTCTGGAAGCAGATGTAGTCGTTGACGCTCAGCGTCGGCGCCCCGCCGGCGCTCGTGCTCCCGTCGCAGTTGGCGTAGCACCCCGCGCTCTCGTGCACGGTCAGCCGCTGCCCGCGTGCCACGCCCCGCAGGTCCTGCGTGAAACGCGTTCCGCCCGAGCCCGGCCAGACGATCCGCACATCCACCGTCGCGTCCGCCGGCAGCCCGAAGTGCACATCCATCGAGTTCTGCCCCGTGAACCCCCCGTGCGCATCCACCTCCCGCATCCCGCGCAGGTACGGCGCCTCCCCGAGGTGGCCCGGCGCGTACGCCAACACCCGCGCCCCCACCCCGTCGCGATTGGAGTACCCCGCCCCCCGGTCGTGCCGGTGCCCCACCAGCCGCACCTCCAGCCAGTTCCCGTCGTTCTCGTCGTTCCGGTACACCTCGTTGATCCCCGGCGTGTGCTCGTTCCCCACCGCGCCGTCGAGGTCCCCGTCGAGATCGAAGTCCGCCCACGCGATGGAGTCCGTGCTCCCCAGCCCGAACTGCTCCAGCTCGATGAACCGCCCGCCCTCGTTGACGTACACGTAGTTCCGGTCCGCCGAGGTGAAATCGCCGTTGGCCACCACCAGGTCCAGGTCCCCATCGTTGTCGAAGTCCGCCCAGTTGAGCCCGTTCGTGTCGCGCGCGCCGAACTCCGCCCGCCCCGTGAACGTCCCGTCCCCGTTGTTGACATACAGCTCGCTCTGCCCCGTCGCCCCGCCCCCCCAGCGCCCCACGGCCAGGTCGAGGTCGCCATCGTTGTCGTAGTCGCCCCAGGCCATGCTCGCCGTCTGGCCCGAGCCGAACTGCATCGCGCCCGTGAACGTCCCGTTCCCGTTGTTCGTGTAGAGGAAGTTCGGATCGTTCCCCGAGTACGCTCCGTTCCCGACCGCCAGGTCCGGATCCCCGTCGTTGTCGTAGTCGCCCCAGACCAGCGTGATCGTCCGGAACAGCCCGAACTGCGCCGACGCCGTGAACGTGCCGTCCCCGTTGTTCGTCTGGAGGGAGTTCTGCTGCGAGCTGCCGAAGATCCCGTTGCCGATCGCCAGGTCGAGATCCCCGTCCAGATCATGGTCGGCCCAGGCCATCGCGTTGGTGCGCGCGATCCCGAACAACGCCCCGGCGCCGAACACCCCCGCCCCGGCGTTGGTGTAGAGCAGGCTCTGGCTGTTGGCGTTCCCCACCGCCGCGTCGCGATCGCCGTCGTTGTCGAAATCGGCCAGAACCGTGGCGAACGTGCTCCCCCCGCCGAACTCGGCGCGCTCCGTGAACGTGCCGTTGCCGTTGTTGACGTACAGCCTGTTGGACGCCCCCCCGCTCTCGGCCACGTGGACATCGTCGTCGCCATCGCCATCGGCGTCGCCCCAGCCCAGGGAGAGCGTCGAGATGACCCCGAACGACTGGATGGACGTGAACTCGACCCTCGGCACGAAGCGCACGAAGGTCGGGTCGAGGATCCCGCCGCTCCCGGCCGGCACGAAGACCCCGACGAACGCCCCGCTCGAAGCGTCGTACTTCCGCACGGTCTCCGCCTGGTCATCCGCCACGTACATGAAGCCCGACTTGTCCCAGGTCATCCCCGTCGGGCGCGCCAGGCCGCCCCCCAGGATGAACGTGTCGTGGAACACCGCCGGCTGCGTGCCCACCGCCGTGTAGCGCAGCACCCGCGAGTTCCCCGAGCTGGTGACGTACCAGTACCCGTCGGGCCGGTGCTCGATGGTCCGCGGCCGGCTCAGGCCGCCGAGGCCCTGCGAGATGAACGTGTCGATCAGCGCCCCGCTCTGCCCATCGTACCGGATGACCCGATGGTTCCAGAACGAGGGCACATACAGGTGCCCGTCGGGTCCCATCGACATGCCGGTGTCGGGCCCGTCCAGGCCCCCGCTCCCGGCGCCCACGAACGCCCCCAGGGAGGCTCCGTTGAGCCCGCTGAATCTCAGGATCTCGTCGGTCTCGAAGCTCGCGACGAGCAGGTCGCCCGCCGCGTCAAACACCACCCCCGTCGGTCCGTTCAGCCCTCCCGCGCCCGGCGCCACGAACACATCGACGAAGGCGAATGTGTCGAGGTCGTAGCGGAGGATGCTGTCGGTTCCCTCGCTCGCGACGTAGAGCCGCCCGTCCTTGCCCACCGCGATCGCCTGCGCCCCCGCCAGACCGCTCCCCGCCCCGAGATCGCCGATGTGCGCGCCGGTCGTCTCGTGGTAGCGCCCGACCTTGCCCGACGTGTAGCTGCTCACGAGCAGCTCATCGCCCGCT
>CAYWOF010000160.1:0-7661 GCA_964459825.1 uncultured Phycisphaeraceae bacterium
GGCCACGGCCCGCAGCGCGCCGGACCGCGCCTCGCCCGCCTCGCGGAGCACGCGCTCGGCGTCGCTGGACCGCTCCGCCAGGGCCGCGATCGTCGCGCCGAGCTGCTCGGCCCCGCGGGCCAGCTCTCCGGACAGGACCTCGACTTCGGCGAGGCGCGCCTCGTCGGCCTCCAGCTGGTGCTGGGCGTCGGCCAGGGCCCGCTCGGTCAGGGCCCGGCGCTGGGCGCCCGACTGCTCCGCGTGCTGGGCCGCCAGACGCCCCTGCTCCAGCTCGTGGCGCCGCGCCGCCAGCTCCTGGCGACGCAGGTCCGCCTCCTGCTTGGTGCCCTCGAGCTCGGTGACCAGCCCCGTGGCCTCCGCGCGCACCCGCTCCAGGTCCGCCAGGCGCGAGGTCAGCCCCTCCAGGCGCTGGCGCAGGTCATCGTACTGATCGAACATCAGCGCCATGCGCACCGAGCGCAGGCGCAGGTCCAGGTCCTTGAACTCCCGCGCCTTGGCCGCCTGCCCCTTGACGATCCGCAGGCGACGCTCCGTGTTGGCCAGCTGCTCGCGCGTGAGCGTCAGATTCGCCTGCGCCCGCTCGAGCTTCCGCTGTGCCTCCACGCGGCGCTGCTTGTACTTGGCGACGCCCGCCGCCTCCTCGAAGATCGTCCGCCGGTCCTGCGGGCTGGCCAGCAGCATGGCGTCGACCTTCCCCTGCTCGATGATCGAGTAGGCGTCGGCCCCGATGCCGGTGTCGAGGAAGAGATCCCGGATGTCCCGCAGGCGGGCCCGCTTGCCGTTGATCAGGTACTGGCTCGTCCCGTCCCGGTACAGCCGGCGTTCGACCTCCACGAGATCGGTGTCGATCGGCAGCGCCCGGCGCCGCGCGCCCGGGGAGGGGGCGCGATCGAGAACGACCTCCGAGACTCCCTCATCGTCCTCGGGGGCGCCCTCGACGTCCGGGGGGCCGGGATCCGCCGCCCCCGCGCTCCCGCCCCCGGTCTCCGCCTCGCTCGAGCGCGCCGTCCCGTCTGCCAGGACCGGGTTCTCGAACGTCAGCGCCACCGACGCCAGGCCCGAGGGCGCCCGCCCCGCCGATCCGGCGAAGATGACGTCGATCATCTCCTTCCCGCGCAGGCTCTTGCTGGACCGCTCCCCCAGCACCCACTTGATCGAATCGACGATGTTCGACTTGCCGCACCCGTTCGGGCCGACCACCCCCGTGATCGCCTCGTCGAACGTGAACTCCGTCCGGTCCGCGAAGGACTTGAACCCGTTGAGCGTGAGCTTGGCTAGACGCATCCGGTCGCAACCTCCGTGTCGCGTGCCATGACACCCCCGCGCGGGAATGGGGGAACGGGCCGGCGGGGCCAACGCCCGACGCCATCCTGACGCCGGAATGGGACGAACGGACGCCCATCGCCGGAAGATATCGGAAATCCCGGCGCGCCGCCGACAGCCGCCGCCCCGGCCCGATCCGGCTCGCGAGCCCGGTTCACGGCTTCTTCGGCTCGGTCCGTGGCGGCGCGGGCACCACCAGCGATGGCTTCTCCCCTGCTCCCGGTCCCGCCACCTCGGGCGCCTTGGGCGCCACCGGCGCGTGGACCGTCAATCGCTCCGCGTCCGCCGCCGTCTCGGGGCGCTCGGGCGCCGCCACACCCTCGGCCGCCCGGGCCAGCTGCGCCTGCAGCCGATCATTCTCCGTCGCGAACGCGGCGTTCACCCCCCCGGCCCGCTGGATCGCGTACACCGCGCCCACCACCTGCGAGTAGGTCATCCCCAGTCCCGGCGACGGATCCTCCGGGGTGGGCTGGTGGGCCAGGAACTCCACGATCTCCGGAAGGTCCCGGCCCGGGCGGTAGATGGACCCCTCGCCCGTCCGGGGATCGCGATAGAACAGCCGGACCTCGTCCGTCTCCCCTTCCGAGGTCAGCATCAGCCGGTCCGACCACGCGGTGATGAGCAGCGGACGCACCAGGCCCAGGTCGGCCCCGAAGAGCACCACCCGGGGGATCCCCTGCTGCGTGACGTAGATCAGGGGCTCGCCCACCGGCACCACGTCCAGCAGGAACTTGTCGCCGACGTTCCGCCGCTCGATCCCCTGGATCCGGTCTCCCGCCAGGTCGAGCCACGCCCGATGCTCGTCCAGGATCGACGGATCAAACCGGCGCTCGGTGATCGGGCGCGACAGGTACTCGCGCTGCCGTCGGAGCGACTCGATCCGCGACGCCCGGTCCGCCAGCGCCTCGTACGCCGCCACCCGCACCCCCAGCTCCGGCTCATCCAGCAGGTCCCGGAGCGCCACGTCCACCGTCGGCCCCGCGTCCAGCGCGCCCAGCAGCGTGATCGCCTGCGTGCGCACGTTCAGCGGCCCGGTCTCCGCCAGCTCGCGGAGGTACGGCGCCGCCCGCGGGTCCCCCAGCGCCGCCCCCGCTCGCAACGCCGCCAGCCGGGGCACGACCTCGCCCGCGTCGTACAGCTCACGCACCGCGGGGATCGCGGGGGTCCCCAGCGCCTGCAGGCACCAGGAGAGCTCCTCGCCCAGCCCCGGATCGCTCCGGAGCGCCTCGACGTACCGCTGCGCGTACGCCTCCGGCACCGACGGGTCCGTGCGGATCCCCCGCAGGATGCTCAGGAACTCCCCCGACCGGTCCCGGTACTCGGCCGGCACCGACACCAGCACGATCGCGTCCCCCGTCCCGCGCGCCGTCTGCTCGCGGTCGCCCACGCCGCGCGTGAACCGGTTGTTGATCGCGCCCACCACGGCCTTGGCCCCCGAGTGGGAGGGGCTGTCGAGCACGATCTGGATGTCCGTGGAGTCGGTGACCAGCCCGCCGTTGAGGATCCGCCCCACGTTGCGCGTCATCCCGTCGTCGATCGCGTCCCCGACGATCGGCTCGGCGAAGGGGTTGATGAACACCGGGCCGCGCGCCACGGCGAGCCGCTTGGCCTGGATTCCCCCGAGCGTCGTGGGCGTGCCCATCCGCAGGTCCGTCGTCCACAGCGTGCCCCCCTCCAGCGAGGTCAGGCCCGCGTTGTTCACCGCCTGCACGTACACGTCGAACCTCGCCCCGTTCGGCGCCCCGGGCGGCACCGCCGCGTACACCACGGCCACCGCCACGTCCGGGTGACGGAGCACCTGGCGCGGCGAGAGCCCCTCCAGCGGCGTCCCCACGAAGTAGTCGCTCGAGACGCTCACCCCCATCAGCCCCAGCTGACGCTCCATCGTGGTGGCGACATCCTCGGGCAGCTCTCCGCCGCCCGTGCCGTTGAGACCCACGATCAGCCCATACCCCGACACCAGCATCGGCTCGACCTGGCGGAAACTGGCCATCGCCCCGATCGTGCCGCGCAGGGCCTCGGGCACGTTGCGCTCGATCGTGGGACGCACCATGCGCGCCCGGGGCTTCGTGCCGCCGGCGCACGCGCCCAGCGCGAGCGCAAGGCCCGCGAGGCACGCAACTCCCGTCCACACCACGCGCGACGACCCCCGGGGCCAGTGTCCCACCTTCGCCCGTTCCTTTCACCCCCGCCCGCCGCGGTTCCCCTCGCGCCCTTGGCACGCCGAGCCGCCGCGGCCCCACATACGCACCCAACCCTATGGCTGATGCGGGCCAGGATCGCCCGGCCGCTCGACCCGCACCCATCCACCAAGACCGACAGGCAGGCCTCTGAATCAATCGAGCACGTTCCCCGCCGCGGCCGGACCGTGCCCTAAATCACGGATCCCAAACCGCTTGCGGCCAAGAGTCAGTTTTTCCACACCAACCGTCTATTCTTTGTGGTCGGACTGACTTGACCATACGATTAGTTGTGGGTAGGCTGGTTCGAGGTGAGTTCCGGCAGCGTTCCTTCCGGAGCTTCGTTCAGGTGGATTTTCGGGGATCGTTCGTTCGGCATACGATTGGATCGACGGCCCGGGGGTGCGGCGGTACGCCGCGCCGATGGCCTCGCGCGAGGTGGGTCAATGGCGGTGCTGGCCGACAGACAGATTCGCGAGCGTGTGAAGATCACGCCCTTCGAGGAGGGGACCAAGCGCCCCGGCCGGGTCTCCTATGGCCTCTCCAGCTACGGCTACGACATCCGCGTCGGCACCCGCTTCAAGATCTTCACCCCCACGCCCCGGCACGGCGGCGTCACCGTCGTTGACCCCAAGCGCTTCAGCGAGGAGCTCTTCGTCGAGGTGGACACCGCCGCCACCGGCTCCGACCACATCGTCATCCCGCCCAACTCCTTCGCCCTGTGCGAGACCGTCGAGTTCATCGAGGTGCCGCGCGACGTCCTCGTCGTGTGCCTGGGCAAGAGCACGTACGCCCGGTGCGGCCTGATCGTGAACGTCACCCCCCTCGAGCCCGAGTGGCGCGGCAAGGTCACCCTCGAGATCTCCAACACCACGCCGCTCCCGGCCCGCGTCTACGCCGGCGAGGGCATCGCGCAGCTGATCTTCCTCCGGGCGGATGAAGTGTGCGAGCGGTCGTACGCGGACAAGAGCGGCAAATACCAGGATCAGGCGGGACTGACCCTGCCCCGGGTCGATTGAGACGGTCGGGCGCCGGCGCGCCCACCACGCCGGCGGTGGCACCTGTTGCACGGATTCGCGGCCATGAGAATCACTCGCAAGTTCACAACCCCCGGCACCGACCCCTTCTCCACCGTCGAGTGGACCAGGCGGTCCAGCCGCATCACCAACCCCGACGGCTCGGTCGTCTTCGAGATGAAGGATGCGGAGGTGCCCGCATCCTGGAGCCAGCTCGCCGTGGACATCATGGTGAGCAAGTACTTCCGCAAGGCCGGCGTGCCACAGGAGGGCGCCGACGGACCACCGTGTGTTGCCAGGGAGGGCAGGCCGGCCGGCGGGAGTATCGCCAGGACGGGACCCGAGACGTCCGCGCGCCAGGTGATCCATCGCCTGGCCGGGTGCTGGCGCCACTGGGGTGAGGCGCACGGCTACTTCGACTCGCCCGCCGATGCCCATGCGTTCTACGACGAGCTGGTCTACATGATGCTCCACCAGATGTGCGCCCCCAACAGCCCCCAGTGGTTCAACACCGGGCTCAACTGGGCCTACGGCCTCGACGGCCCCCCCCAGGGCCACTGGATCGTCGATCCCAAGACGGGCGTGCCCCGGCTGGCCGAGGACGCCTACTCCCACCCCCAGCCCCACGCCTGCTTCATCCAGTCCGTCACCGACGACCTCGTCAACGAGGGCGGCATCATGGACCTCTGGGTCCGCGAGGCACGCCTCTTCAAGTACGGCTCCGGAACCGGCACGAACTTCAGCCACCTCCGCGCCGACGGCGAGCGCCTCAGCGGCGGCGGCAAGTCCAGCGGCCTCATGTCCTGGCTGCGCATCGGCGATCGAGCCGCCTCCGCGATCAAGAGCGGCGGAACCACCCGGCGCGCCGCCAAGATGGTCTGCCTCGACATGGACCATCCCGACATCGCCGACTTCATCAACTGGAAGGTCCGCGAGGAGCTCAAGGTCCAGGCCATGGTCGAGGGGCTCCGGCTCCTCAAGGCGAAGAACAAGGAGATCGCCGCCACCGCCGGCAGGCTCAGGCTCGACCTCGACTACGACTTCAACGGCGAGGCCTACCAGACCGTCAGCGGCCAGAACAGCAACAACTCGGTGCGCATCCCCGACGCCTTCTTCGACGCCCTCGCGGCCGACGCCGAGTGGAAGACCTTCTGGCGGGTCAGCGGCGACGTCGCCCGCGTCTACAAGGCCCGCGAGCTCTGGGACATGGTCGCCTACGCGGCCTGGCGCTGCGCCGACCCCGGCGTGCAGTTCGACTCGACCATCAACGCCTGGCACACGTGCCCGAGCGCCGGGCGCATCAACGCCAGCAACCCCTGCTCGGAGTACATGTTCCTCGACAACACCGCCTGCAACCTCGCCTCGCTCAACGTCCTCCGCTTCTACGACTCCACGACGCGCACCTTCGACGTCGAGCGCTACGAGCACGCCATCGATCTCTGGACCGTCGTCCTCGAGATCAGCGTCCTCATGGCCGCCTTCCCCAGCCGCGAGATCGCCGAGCTCAGCTACCGCTACCGCACGCTGGGCCTGGGCTTCGCCAACCTCGGCGCCATGCTCATGCAGGCGGGGATCCCCTACGACAGCGACGAGGCCCGCGCCGTGTGCGCCGCCCTCTCCGCCATCCTGACCGGGCGCAGCTACCGCCAGTCGGCCGTCATGGCCGGCGCGCTCGGGCCCTTCCCCGGCTTCGCCGCCGATCGCGACAACATGCTCCGGGTCATCCGCAACCACCGGTGGGCCGCCCACGGCGAGGCACGGGACAGCTCCCGCTACGAGAGCCTCAAGATCCGCCCCGTGCCCATCGACCACCGCCTCTTCGCCGCCGGACGCATCCGCCTGGCCAACGCCGACGCCCTGGCCCGGCACGCCCGGGCCGCGTGGGACGACGCCCTCGCCCTCGGCGAGCAGCACGGCTACCGCAACGCCCAGACCACCGTCATCGCCCCCACCGGCACCATCGGCCTGCTCATGGACTGCGACACCACCGGCGTCGAGCCCGACTTCGCCCTCGTGAAGTTCAAGAAGCTCGCCGGCGGCGGCTACTTCAAGATCGCCAACGACTCGGTCGAGCCCGCCCTCCACGCCCTGGGGTACACGGACTCCCAGATCCGCGACATCATGACCTTCGTCCTGGGCAAGCTCGACCTCCACGTGCCCATGCCCGCCGGCGCCCCCGGCGCCACCGAGGGCCTGACCCTCGCCGAGTGGCTCGCGGCCAAGGGCTTCGGCGCCGCCGACCTCGACGCCGCCAGCGCCACCCTCCCGACCGTCTTCGAGCTCTCCTTCGCCTTCGGGGCCTGGAGCGTCAGCGAGGAGCTCCTCCGGCGCCTGGGCATCGACCCCGCCAGGGCCCGCGCCGACCAGGGCTTCAACCTGCTCCGCAAGCTGGGGCTCAAGGATCGCCACATCGACGAGCTCAACCGCGCCATCTGCGGCACGCAGACCGTCGAGGGCGCCCCGCACCTCCGTCCCGAGCACCTGCCCGTCTTCGACTGCGCCAACAAGTGCGGCAAGACCGGCCGACGCTTCATCGCGCCCCAGGGACACATCCGCATGATGGCCGCGTCCCAGCCCTTCATCTCCGGCGCCATCAGCAAGACCATCAACCTCCCCAACGAGGCGACCGTCAAGGACATCGCCGACTGCTACACGCTCAGCTGGGAGCTGGGCCTCAAGGCCAACGCCCTGTACCGCGACGGGTGCAAGCTGAGCCAGCCGCTCAGCGCCACCACCGAGCGCGGCGTGGAGGACGAGGCCTCGGCCGCGGAGGATGCCCTGGGGGAAGCGGAACCGGCCCCCCGCGAAGCCACCACTTCCGGTGCGGGCCAAGCAGTTGCGGCGAGTAGCGCCGCCCCCGAGGTGCGCATCGTCCACCGCCCGATGCGCCGGCGCCTCCCCGACACCCGCCGCTCGATCACGCACAAGTTCAACGTCGCCGGGCACGAGGGCTACCTCACCGTCGGCCTCTACGACGACGGCATGCCCGGCGAGCTCTTCATCACCATGAGCAAGGAAGGCTCGACGATCGGCGGGTTGATGGACTCGCTGGGCACGGCGATCAGCGTGGCGCTGCAGTATGGCGTGCCGCTCGAGAGCCTCGTGGGCAAGTTCACCCACCAGCGATTCGAGCCGGCGGGGA
>CAYWOF010000161.1:0-7597 GCA_964459825.1 uncultured Phycisphaeraceae bacterium
TCATCGCGCACGCACCTCCGCTCCGATACACTCCCGACGCCGCGATGGAGCCGCGGCCAGGAGCTGGAGATGGACCTCGCCGAGCTTCTCGCGGGCCTCGAAGTGACCCTGGCGCCGGGCTCGTCCGCCCCGGCGGGGGTGCGCGTCTGCGATGTGACGGACGACAGCCGGACGGTCGTGCCGGGGTCGCTGTTCGTGGCGCGCCGGGGGCTGGCCTCGGATGGGCGGGGGTTCATTCCGGAGGCCGTGGCGAGCGGGGCGGTGGCGGTGCTGACGGATGCGCCACCGGCCGGTGGTGGGGAGGCGGGGGGCGTTCCGGTGGTGGTTGCGCGGGACATCGCCGCGGCCGCGGCCGCGATCGCGGAGCGGTTCTACGGGAACCCGACGGGTCGGCTGACGCTCGTGGGCGTCACGGGCACGAACGGCAAGACGACGACGGCGCACCTGGTCCACCAGGCGCTCAACGACGCGGGGGTGAGGTGTGGGCTCATCGGGACGGTGGTCGTGGATGACGGTCGCGAGGTGGCCCCGGCTTCGCTGACGACGCCGCCGGCGGTGGAGCTCTCCCGGACGTTCGCGACGATGGTGGAGTGCGGGTGCCGCGCGGGCGTCATGGAGGTTTCGAGCCATGCGCTGGCCCAGGGGCGTGCAGCGGCGCTCGAGTTCGATGCGGCGGTGTTCACGAACCTCACCGGCGACCATCTCGACTATCACGGGACGATGGAGGCGTACGGGGCGGCCAAGGCGCGGCTCTTCGGCATGCTGACCCCGGACGGGTGGGCGATCGTCAACGAGGAGGACCCGTGGGCGGAGCGGATGCTGCGGGCCTGCCGGGCGCGCGTGCTCCGGTGCTCGATCGGCCCGGCCGCCCGCGCCGGGCGTGGCGTGGCTATCGTGCGATCGATGGGCATGTCGGGGTCCGGCGTGGTGATGGCGGGCCCGTGGGGAGAGGTCGAGGCGACCATCCGGGTGCCGGGGCGGCACAACGTGATGAACGCGCTGCAGGCGTTCGCGGCGTGCCACCTGGCGGGGGGCATCGAGGCGGGCGTGCTGGGGGCCGCACTCTCGCGGGCCGGGGCGCCGCCCGGGCGCCTGGAGCCGGTGACGCCGCACGGACATCCCTTCACGGTGCTGGTGGACTACGCCCACACGGACGATGCGATCCGCAAGGCGCTGGGGGCGATCGCGCCGCTCATGCCCGTCCGCGGGCCCGATGGAAGCCGACTGGTGATCGTCTTCGGGTGCGGCGGCGATCGCGACCCGACCAAGCGCCCGCGCATGGGGGCGGCGGCGGTCGAGCTGGCCGACGTCGTGCACGTGACCTCGGACAACCCGCGCCGGGAGGACCCGCGGGCGATCATCGACGCGATCCTGGCGGGCGTGCCGGGGGAGCTCCGCCACAAGCTGCGCATCGAGCCCGATCGGCGGGGCGCCATCGAGGCGGCGATCGCCGACGCCCGCGCCGGCGACGTGATCCTGATCGCGGGCAAGGGGCACGAGGATTACCAGATCCTGCCGGACGGGCGGGGCGGGACGTACCGCGTGCACTTCGACGACCGCGAGGTGGCGCGGGCGGCCCTGGGGCTGGTCGTGGGCGCGCCGGCGGCCGATTCCACGCGTGAGGTCAAGCCGTCGCGCACGGTTCCCCACGGGGCGAGGGCATGAGCTTCTGGGCCCCGGAGAATCTGCGGTCGATCACCGGCGGGTCGTGGGCCGCGCGACCACCCGAGCGCCGCGGGGACCTCGCCGGCGTCTCCATCGACTCACGGCGCATCGAGCCCGGGCAGGTGTTCTTCGCGATCCGGGGGGAGCGGACGGACGGTCATCGCTACCTCGCGGAGGTGGCTCGGGCGGGCGCGGCGATCGCCATCGTCAGCGCCGAGGCGGTGCTGCCCGAGGGGCTGGAGCCCTCCATGGGGGTGCTGCGCGTGCTGGACACGCGCCGGGCCCTGCTGCGGCTGGCGGCGGCCTATCGCCAGACCCTGGAGCGGACCCGGGTGATCGGCGTCACCGGCTCGAACGGCAAGACGACGACCAAGGGGCTGATCCACGCCGTGCTGTCACGCGCCATGCGCGGGTCGGCCTCGCCCAGGTCGTTCAACAACGACATCGGCGTGCCGCTGACGATCCTCGCGGCCGACCGGGCGGATCGCTACCTGATCTGCGAGATCGGCACCAACGCCCCGGGCGAGGTGGCGGCGCTGGCGCGGGTCGTCGAGCCCGACATCGGGGTGGTCACGTGCATCGGGCGCGAGCACCTGGAGCGCCTGGGGAACCTGGAGACGATCTGCGCCGAGGAGTCGAGCCAGCTCGACTTCCTGCGCCCCGGCGGCCTGGGCGTGGTCAACGCCGATTCGCCCCTGCTGGTGCAGCTGGCGCGCGCCAAGGCCGCGGCCCGCGGAGTGCCCGTGCTCACGTTCGGCGTCTCGACGGACGCGGACGTGCGCGTGACCGACATCGCGTGCGATGGAGCGGGGCTGTCCTTCCGGGTCCACGGGCGGGGGGCGTACCGCCTGCCGCTGCTGGGGCGGCACAACGCCGTCAACGCGGGGGCGGCGATCGCGGTGGGCCTGCGCCTGGGCGTGGCGGAAAACGAGATCGCCGCCGGGCTCGAGTCGATCCGCCCGGCGCCCATGCGCCTGGAGTCGCGCACCATCGGCGCCATCCGGGTCATCAACGACGCGTACAACGCCAACCCCGATTCGATGCGGGCGGCCCTGGAGACGCTGGGAGGGATCGAGGCACCGGCGGGGGGCCGGCGCATCGCCATCCTGGGCGACATGCTCGAGCTGGGCGAGCACACGGAGAGCGCCCACGCCGAGGTCGTCGAGCGCCTGGGGACGCCCGCGGGGCCCGACCTGGCCATCCTCGTCGGGCCGAACATGCGCCGGGCGGCGGGTGAGGGCTCCGCCCGGATCGCCGTCTTCGACGGGGCCGATGGGGCCGGCTCGGGGGCCATCGCCCGTCTGCTGTGCGATGGGGACGTGGTGCTGCTCAAGGGTTCACGGCGCATGGGCCTGGAGCGGGTGGTCGAGGCGCTGGAGGAGCGCGTCCGGGAGCCGCTGCTGACGGAGCGGTAGCCCGCGCCCGGGCCCGCGTCCGGGCCTCGGATCGGCGGTCGTGCCGATATACGCTCCCGGACCCCGATGCTGTACTACCTCATGAACCAGGGCGGGCTCGGCGAGTGGCTCGCCAACCACGGCCTGGACACGCCCCTGACGGGGCTCCTGCGCCAGGTCCAGTTCCGGGCCCTGGCCGCGGCGGGGCTGGCGTTCCTCATCGTCATCCTCGCGGGTCCGCGCACGATCGCGTTCCTGACGAAGATGAAGATCGGGGACTCGGGCCTGACGGACGCCGAGGCGCTGCGCCGCAGCGCGCAGTCCAAGGCCAACACGCCGACGATGGGCGGGGTGCTGGTCGCCGGGGCGATCGGGTTCAGCGTGGCGCTGCTGGCGGACGTGACGCAGTTCTACGCGTACGCCGCGCTGATCGTGCTGGTGTGGCTGGCGGTTCTCGGCGGGGTGGACGACTGGCTGAAGCTGACGTCGATCCGGCGGGGCCGGCGCTCGCGCCAGGGGCTCTACGCGTGGGAGAAGCTGGTCTTCCAGGTGGGGCTGGGGCTGCTGGTGGGGCTCTTCGCGTACCGGGCCGGTCTGCCGTCCAACGCCGCGCCGGACCTCGCGCACGTGCTCAACGTCCCGTTCCAGAAGACCTACCTCTCGACGGCGGGGCAGGTCAACCCGGCGCTGGTGTACCTGCCCAAGGGCGTCTACGTGGCCATCGCGATCCTGATGATCGCGGGGATGAGCAACGCCGTGAACATCACCGACGGGATGGACGGCCTGGCCGCGGGCGTGACGGCCTCGGTCTCGCTGGGCCTGCTGGTGCTGACGATGGTGGCGGGCTGGCAGGCCGCGGCCCAGTACCTGCTGGTGCCCTACGTGGGCGAGCCCGCGCAGGAGCTGGCGGTGGTGAGCGGGGCGATGCTGGGGGCGTGCCTGGGGTTCCTCTGGTGGAACTGCTCGCCGGCGCAGGTCTTCATGGGGGACACGGGGTCGCTCTGCCTGGGCGGGCTGATCGGCTACATCGCCGTCATCGTGCGCCAGGAGATCGTGATCCTGCTCATGTGCGGCGTGTTTCTCGCGGAGATCGGCTCGGTGATGCTGCAGGTGGGGTACTTCAAGGCCAGCGGGGGCAAGCGGGTCTTCCGGTGCGCGCCGTACCACCACCACCTGCACCTGGCGGGCTGGACCGAGCAGCAGGTGGTGGCCCGGGCGTGGATCGTCTCGGTGCTGCTGGTGCTGGTGGGGCTGGTGTCGCTGAAGGTGAGATAGGGATGCGAGCGCCCAACGCTCAAGCGGCGGAAGTCCCGGCGGCGAAGGTCGTTCGCTACCTGCTCGCCGTCTCTTCCGAGGATGGACGAGGGAAGGCAGTCTTCTTTATCGCCCGTGGCTTCAGCCCCCGCCGGTGGAGGATTCTCGCGGGAGCGCTGGCTGACCACGTGGGCGCCAATGATTACACGGTTGCCATCCCCACGCGCTGGGGGACAAAGTACGTGGTCGATGGGCCGCTCCGGTGCCCGGATGGGAGTTCGCCGCATGTCCGATCGGTCTGGAACATCAAGCCGCCGGCGACCCACCCGCGTCTCGTCACGGCGTACCCCCTCGGCCGGCCCTAGGCGACGCGCCCGCCTGCCCGAACTCAGTCGCGTCGTGCTCACCCGCGATCTGCCCGATCACGGGCTGGCCGCAGGGGATGTTGGCACCGTCGTGGATGTCTACGCCGACGGCGCCGGCTACGAGGTCGAGTTCACGAGCCTTCGCGGCGAGACCATCGCCGTTGTCACCCTCACCGGCGCCCAGGTCCGTCTGGCCGCTGGTGGCGAGATCGCCCACGCCCGGAAGCGCGCCTCGTGACGGCTCCCGTGGCCCCCATAGTGGCGGCACGCATCATCCTGCGACCGATGCCTGAGCTACTGGAACAGCCGGTTGAAGGCCGACTTGTTAGGGTCGTGCAATCGCTCGGCAACTCGTTTACCTGCAACGTGTCCCGGGCAAACGGCTGGGCTCGGACACGAACCCGATAGTGTGGCCCGCCAGGATTGACATCAGGGAGTCGGCGGGACGAGCGCCGAACGCGAAAACCAGACCAAGGGCACGCGACAGAGGATACGGCCGTCGGCGCCCGTAACCTCGATCTCGCGACTACCGTGACCCTCGGACGCGCCCAGCACAAGCGGGTCGAAAGCGACCGACAACAACCACGCGTTCTCGTCCCGAACCGGCTCGATCGGCTCGATCGTCACCGCCGGGCAGCGCGTCGACAGGCGAGCCTCCAAGGGAACGGCCCCACCTCCGCCGATCGCACTGCGCTCGAGACGCACCGTGGACTTGCATGCACGCCATCCCTTGGGTGGCTCGATCCAGACCAAGCCTGCCGGCGCTGGCGCGAACGCATCCTCGACACGCAGGCTCAGATCGACGTGGCATTGCACGAGAGGTTCCTCCTGGAGCTGAATCGTCACCTGGCCTCTCCACACACCCGTCGTGTCGGTCCTGGAGACCAAGGTCACCACGGTTGCGGCCGGCCAGCCGGGTTTCGCATGGATCGATGTGACCTCGACCCAATCACCGGGCAGCCGTACGTGTTTCACATCGGCCGGGATGCCATCCAGGCGACGCACGATGATGTCGATGGATGCCGGTTCGCCCGGAACGCCGATCATCGTGGGCGCGTGGGGATGCGCGATGACCTCGATATCCGGGGTGTAGCCGATCTCGACGGCAATCCGCTGAGGGCTGACGGAAGAGCCGGGAGAGGCGGGCGCCGCCTCGATGGTGGCCGTGTACCACTGGGGCGCCCCGACCTCCGCCACGCGTGTCTGGAGCGTAAACGTCGTGGTCTCCTGGGCATCGAGCGCTGCACGGTCGAGCCTCGCGATGGTGCCTGGACAAGACGTCCCCACCACTCGGAGGTTGATGGGCCCCTCGTGCGTGTTCTCCAAGGCGACGCGTCGTGTGGCGAGGGACGCGATCGGCATAGGGCCGCGGTCGGCTGGGTCCAGCTCGTGCACCCGAACGTAGCGCGCGGATGGCGGCGTCGGAGTTGGGCCGGACGGGCCCACCCTGGGCAGCGAGGGCCCGGCACCGTCGACCGGCCCCGGATTCGGCGCTGTGGATCGCCATTGATTCGAGCCACGGCTTTTGGAAGCGCCGATGTAGAGGTCGAGCATCCGGTACTCCTCCGGGATGCTCCAGGTGAACCGGCCTTCATCGATGGCCCTGTTGAGACTCGTGTACGTGACCTCGAGCCACTTGCGCGGTGCCAGCGGCGCCGAGCGAGCCTCTCGGGCTCCGTACACCTCCTGCACGACGTCGGCGTAGAGCCGGCGAATCTCGGGGTCGGAGTAATCGGAGGTGCGCGCCAGGCCGCGCCGGCTGACCGCTTCCGCGAACAAGCGCGATTCGGCGGGTGTCGGCGCGAACATGCGCTTCTCGACCGTTCCTCGCTCGGGAAGCCAGATGCCGCCAATCTCGGTATAGGAATCCGTCTCGTACCGATCATGCGGGACGAGGATCGCCCTGTCGCGCACCGTGATGACGCGGGGCGCAAACCCGTGGTCCGGGTCGACTTCCACTTCAACGAGCGATGCGGCATGATCGAGGAGCACGCTCCCGGAGACTACCGGCAGGCCGCGCGCCGAGAATGACAGTGCTAGATCCGAGGCCCCGAGCAGAAGCTCCCCGAGTCGGCTCTGGGCATCCACTTCCAGATGGCGCCCGAGCCAGCAGTCGACCGACTCCTGGCTTCGGCGTTGGCCCGTGTACTGGGTCAGCTTGCCCGTCGTGGTTCCCAGGTCGAACGTGGCCATGCGTGACCCATCGCAGACCATGCGTTCGCGCAGCACCACCTCCTCGCCCGGCGCCGCGGTTGGTCCGGCGGGAACCCGGGTCGTCACATCGATCGCCCAGCGCCCCCGCTCATCGAAGCACTGCGCGCTGCTCGCAAGGGCCTGGGTTGGGGGAGGTACGTCGTAGCGAATCGTCTGTGTCCAGTCCAGAGACCGGATGGAGCCATCGTGGATGAGCATGGCGCGAGCCACATCGCGCGCCAGCTCGCTGTCGGTCGAGTCGGCGCGCGGCGCGTGGTCAACCCGCATGGGCATGATCGACGGCACGCCGAGCCACATGAGCAGTCCGAGGACAGGGAATGGTCCCATGTAAGAGCTCCTCTGTTCCCGGATGCGTCCGCCGGTAGCGCGAGCTGGGTTGAGGCGGGATCCAAGGCCCTCCTGGTGGCATGACGCACGGCCTCGAAATCAACACCACTGGGCAGCCAACCGCCGTTGAGCGACCCGAGACTACGTGCCGAACGGCAGCAAGACGGATGCTACGGGGAGCCTCGCGCCCCATGGAGCCCCCCGGCGAGGGAATGCCGGTTCAACCTTCGGTAGGTCTCGAATGCGGGAATCAGGCGGACCCGTCCAGCGCGATGTCGAGAAACTCGACCTGGCAGGCCACCCTCCGGCGGGTCGGGTGCAACCGGGTGTAGTCCAAAGTTCTGGCACTCAGGCGGCTCGGGCGGTCCAGTAGGTGGT
>CAYWOF010000162.1:0-7587 GCA_964459825.1 uncultured Phycisphaeraceae bacterium
TGGCCCCCGCGCCGGACGCTTCCCCCTCACCGGCCGGCGCCCCGGCCCGTGGACACGTCCGAGGTGGACCGCTCGGTCATCGACACGCTCCTGGGCGGGGCCCGCCCGGCCGGTCCGCCCGCGGATGACGCGGAGCCCCCACGGTGAGGCTGCGCGAGGCGCTGGCGCGGGCCAACCGGCTCCAGGGCACGCTCCCGTTCAAGGTCGGCGCCTCGATCGTGGTCGTCGTGGCGGCCGTCGCCATCTTCGCGAGCTATTACATCGCCGCGACGGCCCCGGGGGCGGTCGCGCCGGCGGGCCCGCCGGCGACGGGAGCGCCCACGGAGGGCGGGTCCTCGGCCCTGGAGGCGGGGCAGCGCCTGCTGGAGAGCGTGCTCTCGGTCCGGGCCGAGCCGGGGACGGTGGCGTTCGGGGTGGCGGTGGGGGCGGGCGTGTGCCTGGCGGTGGTGTGGCTCGGCCTGGGGCTGACCTACCTGGCGCTGGCGCTGGGCGCGGCGGCGGTGGCGTACCCGCTCTCGCGCGTCTCCGGGGGGCGGGACCTGGTGCGTCCGCTGCTGGGCGTGGTGGTGCTGACGGCGTCGTTCACGGCGCTGATGCAGGGCCTGCGGACCGTGCTGGCGGGCCCGTGGCCGGTGCTGGCCGTGGCGCGGAACGTGCTGGCCGAGGCGGTGCGGATGAGGATCTCGGTGGTCTTCATCGTGATGCTGATCGTCGGGCTCTCGTCGCTCCCGGACCTCCTGAGCGAGAACCAGCCGCTGCGCTACCGCGTGCAGGTGTTCCTGCAGTGGGCCACGGGCGGGGCCTTCTGGACGATCGCCCTGCTGGTGGTGTTCTTCTCGGTGGCGACGGTGGCGTTCGAGCAGCGGGACAAGCAGATCTGGCAGACGATGACCAAGCCGGTGGCGCCGTGGGAGTACCTGCTGGGCAAGTGGCTGGGGCTCTCCGGGCTGGCGGGCGTGCTGCTGCTGGTGAGCTTCTCGGGGGTCTTCCTGTTCACCGAGTACCTGCGCCAGCAGCCGGCCCAGGGGGAGACGGCGGTGGCCCTGGCCGCCGGGCAGTGGAGCGAGGATCGCATGATCCTCCAGACCCAGGTGCTGGTGGCGCGCGTGGCGGTGCAGCCGGAGACGCCCATCGATTCGACGTCCGAGGAGTTCCAGAAGAGCGTCGAGCAGTTCATCGAGAACCAGCGCAAGAGCGTGGACACGTTCGCCCAGACCGAGGGGGAGCGCGCCAAGGTGGCGGCGGACCTCTACAAGGGTCTGGTGACGGCGTACCGGACGATCGAGCCCGGCAACTACGAGACGTACGTCTTCCAGGGTCTGGCGCGGGCCCGGCGCGAGAACCGGCCGCTCATCCTGCGCTACCGGATCGACTCGGGATCGAACATCCCCAGCGACGTGTACCGGCTGACGTTCGTCTTCGACGGGGTGGCGCAGCCGGTTCGGGAGGTGGGGCTGGGGCACTTCCACACCGTGACGCTGGTGCCCGGGGTGGTGCGCGAGGACGGCACGGTGGCGCTGACGGTCATCAACGGCGACTACGCGCGGGGGATCGCCAACCCGGCCTCGGTCACCTTCCCGACGGGGGGCCTGGAGCTGTCCTACGCCGCCGGCTCGTACTCCATGAACTACCTGCGCGTGGTGCTGGTGCTGTGGGTCAAGCTGGCGTTCCTGGCGATGGTGGGGGTGTGCGCGGCCACGTTCCTGTCCTTCCCGGTGGCGTGCTGCGTGGCGCTGGCGGTCTTCATCGCGGCGGAGGGGGCGTCGTTCCTCAACGCCTCGCTCCAGTACTACGACGCGATGAACACGCAGCGCCAGATCGAGTACCACCGGGTGGTGATCCGGGCGATCGCGGTGCCGATCGGGCGGTTGTTCCAGATCTACTCGGAGCTGCGCCCGACGCACCGCCTGGTGGAGGGGCGCCTGCTCCCGTGGGGGAGCGTGGCGATCGGGACGGGCGTGATCGTGCTCTGGACGGTGGTGCTGTACGGCCTGGGGATCCTGATCTTCCGGCGGCGCGAACTGGCGACCTACTCGGGTCAGTAGCATGGG
The DNA here is from genome assembly GCA_964459825.1 of uncultured Phycisphaeraceae bacterium. Lineage (GTDB taxonomy): Bacteria > Planctomycetota > Phycisphaerae > Phycisphaerales > UBA1924 > CAYWOF01. The sequence continues at coordinate 2,052 of CAYWOF010000162.1, forward strand.
ACGGTGAGGAGCCTCGTCGTGCGTCGTGACACGCTGGTGCAGCTCGGGTGCGTGGGGGCGATCGGCGTGGGGCTGGTGGCCTCCACGGCGCTCTCGTCGGGGCTCGCGTGGTCGGTGGGGCGGAACAAGCTGGGGTACACGGACCGGGCGGAGGATGGCGACCCGCCGCAGGTGGCCCTGGGAATCGCGATGGGGGCGTTCCGGGGCCTGTTCGTGAACTGGCTGTGGATCCGGGCCAACGCCCTCAAGGAGGAGGGGAAGTTCCACGAGTCCATCCAGCTGGCCAGCGCGATCACCAGGCTCCAGCCGCGCTTCCCGCAGGTGTGGACCTTCCACGCCTGGAACATGGCGTACAACATCTCGGTCTCGACCAACACGTTCGAGGAGCGGTGGCAGTGGGTGAAGGCGGGGATCGAGCTGCTGCGCGACGAGGGGATCCCGGCCAACCCGAACGACCTCTTGATCCACAAGGAGCTGGCGTGGATCTTCCTGCACAAGGTGCAGGGGTACACGGACGACGCGAACGTCTATTACAAGCAGATGCTGGCGCGCGAGTGGTCGGAGGTGCTGGGGGACCCGCCGGCCCCCGACCCGAGGAGCCGCGACCGCGACCTGACGATCCAGCGGTACGTGGACTGGCTCACCCCGGTCGCCGAGGCGCCCCCGTCGTTCGAGTCGCTCGCGGAGCAGAACCCCGGGGCGGCGGCCCTCGTCGAGCGCATCCGCAAGGAGGTGGGGCTCGACCCGCTGGCGGGGCTTCGGGAGATGCGCGGGGCGCTGATCGCCTTCGCGCAGGGGTCGGCGGTGGCCCGCTCGCACGAGCGTGCCCTGATCCTGGCGGGCATGCGCGAGCGCAACCGGGCGATGCTGGCGCTGGTCATGGACCCCGGGCTGGCCGACGCCTGGAGCGGCCTGCTGGCGTTCCTGCGCCGGCGCGTGCTCATCGACGAGTACCGGATGGACCCGGAGCGGATGATCCGGTTCACCCGCAAGTACGGGCCGCTGGACTGGCGTCATCCGGCGGCGCACGCCCTGTACTGGTCGGCGCGCGGGTCGGAGGAGGCGCACGGGCGGGCCACGGAGCTCAACGAGCGGGACTTCGACTTCATCAACACCGACCGCGTGACCATCCAGGCGGTCCAGGAGCTGTGGCGCTCGGGGGAGCTCTACTACGACCTGTTCACGGTGGAGGGCGCGGCCGAGCCGCTCTACGTGGCGATGCCCAACGTGCACTTCGTCAAGACCTACGGCGACATCCTGGGTGAGCTGGTGGCGCGCAGCTGGGCCGACCGCGCCGAGCGGGTCTACTCCTTCTACGCCGCAGGGTACGAGAACTTCCTCATCGACGCGGTGCGGTTCTACTACCGGCGCGGGCAGAAGGACGAGGCCGCCCGGTGGTACGACGTACTCCGGACCTATCCGGGGCAGAACCTCAACGACCCGGAGCGGGCCGATCGCTTCTCGCGCCCGCTCGACGAGTTCGTGTGGGCGGAGGTGCAGGACCGGTTCACCGTGCCCGATGTGGCGCGCAGCGAGGTGGTGGGGGCGCTGCAGGGGGCGTTCGTGGCCGGGCTGCTGGCCGGGGACGACCAGCTCTTCCGCGAGCAGTTCGAGTACGCCAACGCCGCGCACCGGTTCTTCTTCGAGCAGCAGCGGCGCATCTCGGCCATGAGCCCGGAGCAGTCGCGGATGGACCAGCTCGACCCGCGCTTCCCCGTGGAGGCCGGGCGGGTGCTGGCGCAGGTGGTGGGGATCCTCGACCTCGACGACGCGGAGACGGTCTACACCCGCGCGCCCGAGGACCTGCGCCCCTTCGCGTACGATGCGCTCCTGAAGATCTACAAGCCCCGGATGGACGAGATGGCCAGGGACGGCGGGCGCCCCTTCGCGCAGGTCTTCCCCGAGCCGCCGGGGTTCGCGGCGTACCAGGAGTGGCTCAAGGAGGAGATGATCCGCCAGGAGGCGCGGCGCCCGCAGGTGCAGGAGAAGTAGTCGAGGGGTCAAACACTTCGATCGCGGAGCACGGAGACCGAAAACACGCGCGCGGCCGGCGGGCCCAGTTGCAGGCCAAGCTCGGTTGCCAGCGCACTCGCTGCTGCCATTGCCTGGTCCTCTCGATCATGCAGGGAAACCGGCAGCACGGCATCAGGCACTTGAGCGACCACCATGAACTGTTCATGAGGTGGTCGATTCCAAAGGACGTGCGTGACCGGTGCGACGGCTAGCCCCACCTGATCGAGCGCGAAAGACCGCGCCCCCAACCGGCCTGGCCCGCGAACAAGCACGGAGGCGTTTCCCGCGTTGAGTACCAGTTGGAATCTCGTTCTGTAACTACGTCCCAGCAAAAGAACAAGATACGGAATCGCCAGCAAGGGCACGATGGCCGGTCCGACTCCCCCAAACCAAATCCACAGTAGGGCCGCGCTGGCACCGCAAAAGAGTGTCAGAAAGCCCCAGACGACGAGGTCGCTCGTGGCGCGCCCCCGAATCGTGGTCGTGCCGCCAGTCGGCCCCGTGCGAGAGTACTCCAGCACCCACGGGAGACTTGGGTGCATGCTCGGGCGGGAACGACCCTCCGGCACCGGGCGCATTCACCCTCCCGTCAGCCGATCCCTCGCCTCGCGGTACTTCTCCAGCGTCCGCGCCACGATCTCCTCGGGCAGCTCCGGCCCGGGGGCCCGCTTGTCCCACGTGCCCGCGGCGACGAGCGTCTCCAGGTACTCCCGCAGGTACTGCTTGTCGAAGCTCGCCTGGGCGCGCCCCGGTTCCCAGCGGTCGGCCGGCCAGAACCGCGAGCTGTCGGGCGTCAGGGCCTCGTCGATGAGGATGGGCTCGGAAGCAGAAGAAGCAGACACGGGCGGGACGCCTGTGCCACCAGCACCGGCAGGGTCGGGCAGCCCGAACTCGAACTTCGTGTCCGCGATGATGATCCCGCGCGAGAGGGCGTGCCCGGCCGCGGCGTGGTAGATCGCCAGGGTTCGCTCGCGCAGGCGCTCCATGAGCGGGCGTCCGACGCGCTCGCACGCCTGCTCGAAGGTGATGTTCTCGTCGTGCTGGCCCTGGGGGGCCTTGGTGGCGGGGGTGAAGATCGGCTCGGGGAGGCGGTCGCACTGGCGCAGCCCGGGCGGAAGCTTGACGCCGCAGATCGCGCCCGTCCGCTGGTAGTCCTTCCAGCCGGAGCCCTCGAGGTAGCCCCGCGCGACGCACTCGATGGGGATGACGCGGCAGCGCCGGCCGATCATGATGCGCCCCACCAGGTCCTCGCGGGTGGTGCGGGCCCGGCGTCCGCCGGACTCGAACGCCCCGGGCGGAACCTGCCCCGCATCGGTCGAGAGCAGGTGGGTGGGACCGAGACCGCGCTTCTCGATGAAGCCGAACCACCACGCCGCGATCTCGGTCAGGAGGCGTCCCTTGCCCGGGAGCGGGGTGGGCATGACCACGTCGAAGGCCGACATGCGGTCCGTGGCGACGATCAGCAGGCCGGGGGGCGCGCCGGCACTCCCCGGCAGGTCGTAGATATCCCGGACCTTGCCCTGCCGGCGGCCGGAAAGGAGCAGGTCCGTGGCGAAAACCGTCCCGGCGCTTGCCGACAAAGGGGGGCGTGCAACTGCGGCCATGGCGGGATCGTACAGCGGGTCGGGCCCGGCCATCGGCGGACCCGCCCTCCGGGGCTCGGTCGCCGGGGGCGGAGGCCGACGGCCGCGCGGCGGGGCGTCCCGCCCGCCACCGGAGGGGGCCGGACGGGAATCCGGTGGGCCCCAGTTGCGGGGCGTTGCCAGGACGGGACAATACACCCTCGCCGCGGGCCCCCGGGCCCGGCGCAGGGAGGACGCCTGCCCCGATGCTCAGCTTCGTGGTCTTCGCCGAGGATGGCCCCGCCCAGGATTGGCCCCTGCGCCAGGCGATGCTCCTCGGGGCCGACGATGCGCCGGTCTCAGCGGATGTCCGGTTCGAGGCGGGTGTGATTCGCGCATCCAAGCCCGGCACGGAATCGGCGGCCCTGAGCCTGCAGGTGGCCGTGGGTCCGGGCGAGGAGGGCGGCGGCGCCCTGGGCGTGCTGGTGGCCCGGACGTGCCTTCTCCCGGACCGGGTCGAGCCCTACCTGCTGAGCCTGGAGCTGGCGCGCCACCAGCTCATGCTCGTGCTCAACAAGCTGGAGCAGTGGGGGCTGTTCGACCTGCCGTCGGACGATCCGATCATGGCGCAGCTGGAGCGGGCCCGGGCGGCCTTCACGGCCGCGCTGGTGGCCCCGCGGACCCGCTCCAACGGGACGGGGGCGGGGGAGTACACGCTCGAGGCGGAGCGGGCGGCCCGCCGGTCCCTGGCGATCGGCGTGGACCTGGGCGAGCGCCTGGCCCTTCTGCAGGGGAAGCGTCAGCTGGAGCTGCGCCTCTCCGGCGAGGCCTTCGCGCAGGCCGCGGAACGCTCGGCCGCGGCCGTCACCCCGGAGCGTCCGGCGCCGGAGGGGGCGGTCAAGTCGCCCGAGTCGACGGGGGTGGTGCTGCAGCAGGCGCCGATGCTGGGCTGCCGCGTGAACCCCGAGGTGTTCGACGAGCGTCTGGCGTCGCTGGCGGCGTCGATGTGCGACTTCATCTCGGTGCCGATGCCGTGGGTGCAGATGGAGCCGTCGGAGGGCAAGTACGCCTTCGCGCGGACGGACCGGTGGATCGAGTGGGCGGTGCGCCAGGCGCGGGTGCCGGTGGTGGCGGGCCCGGTGATCGACCTCTCGGCCAGCAGCGTGCCGGAGTGGCTCTACATCTGGGAGCACGACTACGAGACCCTGCGCGAGCTGGTGTACGAGCACATGAAGGCGATCGTGACGCGCTACCGGCGGGCCGTCTCGCGCTGGACCATCGCCTCCGGCCTGCACGTGAACGACAACCTGAAGCTGACGGTCGAGCGCGTCATGGACCTGACGCGGGTGTGCGTGCTGGCGGCGCGCAAGCTCCACCCGGCGGCCAAGATCCAGGTGGAGATCAGCGAGCCGTGGGGGGAGTACTTCGCGCGCAGCCGCCGGGCCATCCCGCCCATGCTCTACGCCGAGATGGTGGCGCAGTCGGGCCTGGGCGTGGACGCCTTCGCCCTGCGCGTCGAGATGGGCCGGGCGCGCCGGGGCGCGCCGACGCGCGACCTGCTGGCCTTCTCCGACCTCCTCGACCGGTACGCGACCCTGGACAAGCCGATCGTCGTGACCTGCCTCGGGGCGCCCGGCCGGCCGCCGGCGCCCGATGCCGACCCCGAGCACGAGCCGGGCCACTGGCGCTCGCCGTGGGACCCCGGTCGCCAGGGCGAGTGGCTGGCCCAGGCCGTGGCGATCGCCCTCGGCAAGACGTACGTCCACAGCGTCTGCTGGCAGGATCTCTGCGACACCGAGGCGACGGGCGCGGGCGGTCTGCTGGCACCGGCCCCGGCGGGCTGGGCCCCCAAGCCCGCCGGCGAGCGGTTCGGCGAGATCCACCGGCAGCTGGCCGCGGGCCGTCGCGCGCCCCACGCGTCCCCCGCCGGCGCCCGGGGAGCCTGAGGCATGGGCTCGGAC
>CAYWOF010000163.1:0-7571 GCA_964459825.1 uncultured Phycisphaeraceae bacterium
GGCGCGCCGGCCAACACGTACGCGTTCGCCGTCGGCCAGCTGCAGACGCAGGAGATCCTGTCGGTCGACTTCGAGGGCTCGCTCCCGGCGGGGTGGGCGACGACGGGGCTGTGGCACCTGTCGAGCGCGTGCGCCCCGCCGACGGCGTGCGCCGGGGCGCGCTTCGCGTACTACGGGCAGGATGCGAGCTGCAACTACAACAACGGCTCGACCAACAGCGGGGCGATGACCAGCGCGCCGATCGCGATCCCCGCGGTGCCGCCGGGCGGGTCGGTGGCGCTCAAGTACTGCTCGACGCTGGAGACGGAGGAGTTCACGGGGTACGACGAGGCGATCCTCGAGGTCAACGGGGTGGAGGTGGACCGGCCGAGCGAGACGCTCGACTGGGAGACGCGCACGGTGGACCTGACGGCCTACGCCGGGCAGAGCGTCACGCTGCGGTTCTTCTTCGACACCGTGGACAACCAGTTCAACGACTTCCGCGGGTGGCAGGTGGACGGCGTGCGGATCGAGGTGACGGGGCTGGTGTGCGAGGACTGCTACGCCGACTGCGACGGGAACGCGTCGCTCAACGTGCAGGACTACATCTGCTTCCAGACCAAGTTCGCCCTGGGCGACCCGTACGCCGACTGCGACCAGAACGGGACGCGGAACGTGCAGGACTACATCTGCTTCCAGACGAAGTTCGCGCTGGGGTGTCCCTGAGTCGGTGTCGAGGTGTCGAGGTGTCCAGGTGTCGAGGTGTCGAGGGCAGGAGGGATAAGCGATGTTGACGCGTAGCGCGATCGTCGCGGCGGCGCTGCTGGTTCTGGCGGGCGGGGCGGGGGCGGGGCCGACGACCGGGCCCATTGCGGGGCCCGGGCCCGTCGCGTCCTACGACAAGGTCCACCCGCTGGTCTGGTCGCGACTTGCTGCGGCCGACGGGACGGCCAAGGTCTGGGTCTACTTCGCCGACAAGGGCCTGCGCACGCCCGGGGAGCTGGGCGCGGCCCTGGCGCAGGTCGAGGCGGGGTACCACCCGCGGGCGATCGCGCGGCGCCGGCTCCGCCGGACCGATCCCGGGCTCTTCGATGCGCGCGACATCCCCCTCCACGCGCCGTATGTCGAGGCCGTGCTCGGCACGCGTGCGGCCCGGCGGGTCGAGTCCCGCTGGCTCAACGCGATGAGCGTGCGCGCCACGCGCGAGCAGGTGGAGGCCCTGGCCGCCCTGCCCTTCATCACCCGCATCGAGCCCGTGCTCGGCGGGAAGCGCATCGAGCCGGCGCCCGCGCGTCTTCACGCGCCGGCCGGGGATGGCACGTTCTACGGGCCGCTCGAGGAGGAGCTGGCCCAGATGAACCTCATCGCGGTCCACGACCAGGGCTTCACGGGGGAGGGGATCATCGTCGGCGTGCTCGACACGGGCTTCCGGCGCATCCACAGCGCCTTCCACGAGCCCGGGCACGAGCTGGAGGTCGTCGCCCAGTGGGACTTCATCAACAACGACCCGGAGACCGGGCCCGAGCCGGGCGACCCCTCCAGCCAGCACCAGCACGGCACGTGGATCCTGGGCATCCTCGGCTCGTACAAGCCCGACAGCATCGTCGGGGGCGCGTACGACGCGGCGTTCATTCTCTGCAAGACCGAGGATGTCACGAGCGAGACGCCGATCGAGGAGGACTACTACGTCGCGGGGCTGGAGTTCATCGAGACCAACGGCGGTGACATGGCGACGTCCTCGCTGGGCTACATCGACTGGTACACCCAGAGCCAGCTCAACGGGCTGACGGCGACGACGACGATCGGCGTCAACACCGCCACGGCCAACGGGATGTACTGCTGCACCGCCGCGGGCAACGAGGGGCACGACACCAACCCGGCGACGTCCCACCTCCTCGCGCCGGCCGACGCCTTCCAGGTCATCGCGGTGGGGGCGGTGAGCATCGAGGGCAGCATCGCGGGGTTCAGCTCCGACGGGCCCAGCGCCGACGGGCGGGTCAAGCCCGAGCTGCTGGCCTGCGGCGTGGACACCGGCACGATCGGATCGGGGACGAACGTGAACACGCTCTCGTCGATCAGCGGCACGTCGGCCGCGACGCCCCTGCTGGCCGGCGCGGTGGCGTGCCTGATCCAGGCCCGCCCGACGTGGACGGTGGACCAGATGCGCGCCATCCTCTTCGCCACGGCGAGCGACTTCGTCTCGACGCACGCCCCCGACCCGCTCCTCGTGCGGGGATACGGGATCATCAACGCGGGGCTGGCCCTGGCCTCGGACTGCAACGCCAACGGGGTGCTGGACAGCCAGGACATCCTGCTGGGCACCAGCCGCGACTGCAACGCCAACGGGCGTCCGGACGAGTGCGAGTGCCGGGCGGACTTCAACGGGGATGGGCAGCTCAACGTGAACGACTACATCGCGTTCCAGACGGGGTTCGCCACGGCGGTTCCGTGCGCGGACTTCGATGGCAACGGGCAGCACAACGTGAACGACTACATCGCGTTCCAGACGGGGTTCGCGCTGGGGTGCTGACGGAGGCCCGTCGCGCCGCGACGTCTCCCCGGGGCGGTTCGAGACAGTGACGCCGAACGCGAGGGCGTCTTGGCTTGAGGGCTCGGCAGCCCGCGCCGTCGGTGCAGCGCGGCCATCCGGCGCCGGCCGATCATGCGAACCGGCCGCGAACGGCGCCACACAAGCCCGTGGGATTCGGCCCTTCCCTTGAGCGATCGCGATCGGTCGTCGCGATCGAATCGGGATGATCCAGACCGGAATTCGGAGCGCGCCGAAACCCCGTTGTATCTACGGGCGAAGAGGGGGGAGGGGCCATGGGAACGGGGGCCGCGAGTCTTGCTCCCGGGCATGTGTGACGGCTCCGCCCGGGGGCGCGTGGAGGTGAGCGGTGGGTTCCAGCGGGCGCGGCCCCGCGCCGCTGGCGCGAGGTCTTCCGCGACTGAGGCCTCGTATCGAAGGAGAGACTCGGATGAAACGTAGAATTCCGCCGTCAGCCGTCAGCCGTCAGCCGTCGCCGTCGGGTTCAGTCGGGGCCGGGGTGCGCGCGCGGGAGTTTGGGTTGTGATCGCCTTGGCGCCGCTGATCCTGGGGACGGGGTGGGCTTGGGCGCAGGGTGACGATCCGTATCCGCCGTTGGCATGGGTGGCCCGGGAGTTCCAGCCCACGGCGGGTGTCGCCACCGATCAGGCCATGGAGATCGCGTTCTGGCCCCCGTGGCCGGAGCAGGCGGCCTGCGGCGGGAGCGAGCCGACTTCGTACATCTTGGTCACCGGCTACGTGACCGAGGCCAATGGGGCGACGCGATTCGCCACCTACAAGTATCGCGCGGATTGGCCCGGAGCCGACCCGCCACCGCATGCTTCCCCTCCGGTGTTTTTCCCGGAGGACCTCCCGCCCCCGGCCGAGACGCATAAGGCCGTCGGGCTGGCCATGGACTGCGAGGGCAACGTGTATGTGGCCGGTTCCTCCAGACGGCCCGGTGGAACCGACCTGGACATCATCGTCGTCAAGTACGACCGCGACCTTCAGCCGCTCTGGACGCCCCACGAGAGACGGTACAACGGCCCCGGATCCGGGAACGATGTGGCGATGGACATCGGGGTCGACCCCGAGGGGGAGGCGGTGGTGGTGATCGGAACCTCCCTCGGGTTCACCGGCGATGACATCGTGACGATCGCGTTCGATGCCGAGGATGGAAGCCCGCCGGACGATGCGTGGCCCGATGTGGGCTTCGGGCCGGGCGTGCGCCGGTACGACAACGGTGGGCCGGACCGCGCGGTCGAGCTGGGGGGGATCATGGTGGGAGTGCAGGAGGGAATCATCGACCAGCTCGATGTCGTCGTGCTCGGCACCTCCCTCGGGCTGAGCACGGGGGACGACTACCTCCTGGTCCACTACGCCAGCGACGTTCCGGCTGGCGTGGCGTGGGTTCGGCGCTACGACCCGTCCGGCGGCAAGAACGACACGGCCACGGGCCTGGCGGTCCAGGGGACGTTCATCTACGCCACGGGTTACTCGCCGCAGCCCGAGGCCACATCCTTCTCGGGTCCGGGCGGCGGCGCGGCGGCGTCCCTGTCTCCCGACCACTTCGACTACGTGACGGCGTCTTTCGTCTACGACAACCTCACCGGCGCGCTGCGCTGGGACCACCGCTGGGACTACGCGGGATCGAACGACTACCCCGCCGATGTGCAGGTGCTGGGTGGGTACATCGCGGTGACGGGGCGCGCCACGGCTGGAGCCGATTTCGACGCCGTCTCGATCGCCTACACGGACTCTGGCGTGAGCGGGACGCTCATCTGGTCGGGCGCTTTCGATCGCGGAACGGATGAGCGCGGGGCGGCGCTGGCCATGCCGGGGCTGGTGGGCCCGGCACCGGACCTGTACGTTGCGGGGGCGCGCAACCGGGTGATCGGCGCGACCACGGAGGACGGGGTGACGCTCGACTATCGCCCCAACCCGGTCCCGCCGCCGTTCTACTTCCAGAACTGGTGGAAGCAGTTCACCCCGTTCCCGGGGCACGATGCGTGGCGGGCCATTGCGGCCGGGGTCCCGATCGGCGCGCCACTGAACGAGCGCCCGAGCGTGTACTCGGTGGGGACCTCGAACCAGCCGGGCACGGGGCTCGACTTCGTCGTGGCCCGGTATCGCCAGACGGTCCCACCCCCGTGAGGCCAAACGGAGTCGGATGGCTGCCCTCGCGCTAACTCGACTTCACCCGTGCCGCGGGCTCACCGCCCGCGGCGCGGGCTTATTGCTCACGCTGACGATCGCTCCGGAACCGCCCGCGCGTGCCCAGGGCACGCCGGGCTGGTCGAGCCCGGACACGGGGACGGCGGGGGATGTGTACGGACTGGGCGTCGGGACGCACCCGCCGGGGAGCCGAGAGGTGTACGCCGGCGGGGGGTTTTCAGCCGTGGGCACCGGACCCATCCCGGCCAGCAGCGCCGCGCGCTGGGATGGATGGCGCTGGACGCCCGCCGGCGCCGGGTTCCACTCCAAGAACACGCTCAACTGGGTCGTGAACGACTTCGCGGATGTCGATGCGACCGGTGCGATGGGCCCGGTGCCGGGCGTCTATGCCGCGGGCGACTTCTACTTCTCGGGTACCACCCCTCTGAACCACCTCGCGCGCTGGGACGGCGAGCAGTGGGTTGATGTCGGCGGCGGCGTGAATACGCCCGGGCTGTGGTCGGGGCTGTTCACGGTGGGCGAGTACGATGAGCCCGGAAGCGCTCCGCCGGTTTTGTACGTCGGGGGCATCTTCGTGACCGCCGGCCCCGTTCCCGTCAAGGCGCTGGCCCGCTGGGATGGCCAGACATGGAGCGAGGTCGGGGGTGGGCTCGGGCCCTACACCCAGAGCCCCTCGAACCGTCCGAGCGTGTATGCGCTTCAGGAGTATGATGACGATGGTGCCGGCCCGCGCCCGACCGGTCTTTACGTCGGCGGGATCTACAAGACAGCGGGTGGGATCACGGTCAACAGCATCGCGCGTTGGGACGGGTCATCGTGGGAAGGGCTCGGCGCCGGCTTCGTCACCACGACCGCGGTCTACTCGCTCGGGGTGTTCGACGACGACGGGCCCGGTCCCGGCCCGGCCTATCTCTACGTCGGCTCCAACTTGTGGGTTAATGGGACGCCAGAAGCACAGTACCTGACGCGCTGGAACGGGAGCGCCTGGTCCACGGTGCCTGGCGTGCTCTATCCGCAGTTCGCCGGCATTCCCTTCGCGATGGCCGCCTTCGACGACGACGGCCCCGGACCCCGCCCGCTATCGCTGTTCCTCGGCGGGCAGTTCTCGTTTTACAGCGCCGGTCCGCCGATCCACTTCATCGCCCGCTGGGATGGCCAGCAGTTGCACGGGCTTTCAGGCACGGTCAGCGGCGGGGGTGCCGGCACGCACGTCCGCGCGCTCGCGGTCTTGGACGAAGACGGTCCCGGCCCCAATCCCGGCGGTCTGTACGTCGGGGGACGGTTCTACTACGCCGGGGGGCTGCCCGCCCTCGGCCTCGCCCGTTGGGGCTGCCCACTCCCGCCCAAGTGCTACGCCAACTGCGATGACACCACCACGCCCGCCGGTGCCCCGCGCCTCGACGTGGGGGACTACATCTGCTTCGTGACCCGCTTCGCCCTGCGCCACTCGTACGCCGACTGTGATCAGAACGGCCGGCTCGACATCAACGACTACACCTGCTTCCAGACGAAGTTCGCGCTGGGGTGTCCGTAGGGAACGGAGTCGAGGCGTCGCGCATCGGCCGGCGTCCGCGGTTGCAGGGCCGGCCACCCGTCCGGCGCGGGCGTCGGTGAACCGCGGGCAAGGGGTTCGCTTGGCTGGGGGCCCGGGGCGGACAGGCCGGCGAGCACGGGGAGAACACCCAACAATCGGGGAGTACTCGTGGGGGGGCTTCGTTGCCGGCGTTGGCCCGGGCTCCGCCACGGCCCGTGGCCGCCTGCCTGGCCGCACCTGGACGGGCTCCGCCGACTCCGGCGCGCGAGGGCCCCTTCCGGGACCCGGACCGCAGGTGAAACTGGGGGCTCCTTGCGGATGAATCGGCCTCAAGGGTGGCCAAGTGGCCAGTATTGGGGCACACTAGGGCTGAGGGCTGAGGGGCCCTCATGGATGACGTTGGGGTCCTCGCTCCGGTGTTCGGGTGGCGGTGCGTAGTGCCCTCCGGTTGTGCGATCGGACGGGACATGAGTGCGCTCACACGGCAACCCGACTCGGCCTTCGCCGCTCCCAACTGGCAGCCGGACGTGGTCCAGATGCTCGACGAGAGCCACCTGGTGGCGGTCTCGCCGCTGGCCCGCAGCCGCACGCTCTTCGCGGTCTCGCTCGCGCAGTTTCTGCAGGGGCTGCGCGAGGCCGAGGTCTGCACCCTGTACGGGCGGTTCGTCACGGACCTGGAGTCCTACTGCCATCAGCTCGAGCGGGCGATCACCGGGCCGACCCTGGAGCGGCGCATCGATGGCCCGCGCGGCGTCACGGCCCTGCTCCGCTGGCGTGAGACCTATCGCGGGCGCCCCGCGAGCAAGTTCCGCTTCTACATCTGGCACGATGCCGACGTCCTGCTGCACGCGAACGAGCGGCTCTTCGCCCGGCTGGCCGAGACCATGATGGGCGTCGCCGCCGAGGCCGAGTACGCCAGCGATGACCTCCTGCTGCTGCATCGGACGGTCTTCGTCGGCGGGCCGGTGCTGGCGGCCTACGCGCAGCAGGCCAACGGCCCCATGCAGGAGTGGCTGGCCGAGCCGGGGCAGGAGCCGTTCTGGCAGGTGGTCTCGGGGCTGGAGCGCCCCAGGACCCAGCGGTACGAGATCGACACCCTCGCCATCGCGAGGTAGGAACGCACGCACGGAGGCCCGCCGAGGGCCATGGGGAAGACCAGGTCGGAGGAGAGAGACCAGACAAGACGACCCCCGGACCCCCTGGCCCTCGGCGGCCCTCCGTGCGCCCGCGAATCGCCCCCCCCCACCACCCCCCCACCCTTGACTCGGCGGGCCTCGCGGCGTTTGCTCCGCGCATGCGGATCATCGCCGGCGAGTTCCGATCGCGCAAGCTCCGCTCGCCCCGGGATGAACGGAC